>JAGOVZ010000021.1 GCA_018060485.1 Ottowia sp.
CCGAGCCGCTGGGCAAGGCGCTGGGCCAAACCGTGGTGGTCGACAACAAGGGCGGCGCCGGCGGTGCCATTGGCGCCACCGAGGCCGCGCGCGCCGCGCCCGATGGCTACACGCTGAGCGTGGCCACCGTGTCCACCACCGCCGCCAACCCGGCCATCAACCCCAAGATCGCGTACGACCCGGTGGGCGACTTCGCGCCGGTCATCAACATCGCTGCCACGCCCAACATCATTGCCGTGCACCCGAGCTTTCCGGCCAAGGACTACAAGTCGTTTGCGGCGCTGCTCAAGTCGCAGCCGGGCAAGTTCAGCTACGCGTCGTCCGGCACCGGCGGCATCGGCCACCTGCAGACCGAGTTGTGGAAGAGCCTGACCGGCATCTTCGTCACCCACATCGCCTACCGCGGCGCCGGCCCGGCGCTGAACGACGTGGTGGCGGGCCAGGTGCCGATCATTTTCGACAACGTGCCCTCGTCGCTGCCCTTCATCAAGAGCGGCAAGCTGCTGCCCATCGTGGTGGCAGCGCCGCAGCGCCTGGCCGAGCTGCCCAACACGCCGACTTTCAAGGAAGTGGGGCTGGAGCCGGTGAACCGCATGGCCTACTACGGCATCCTGGCGCCCAAGGGCACGCCGAAGGAGATCGTCGACAAGCTCAACGCCGCCACCAAGAAGGCGCTGGAAGACCCGGCGGTGAAAAAGCGCATTGAAGAGACGGGCTCCTTCATCATCGCCAACACGCCCGAGCAGTTTGCCCAGCAGATCAAGGACGAGCTGGCGGTGTACAAGCAGGTGGTGGCCAAGCAGAAGCTGAAGCTCGAATAAGCCACAACTGCCGTGTTGGCAGCGTGAAACCCGCCCTGGCACGCGCCACGGCGGGTTTTTTGTTTGCTATGGATAGCGTAGCTGCTCGCGCTTGTTGGTCGTGCGCTGGAGCCGTTTTTCATGGATATTTAGGCGTGCGTGGCGCTTTGGTATCTTCACCCCGTGACCGCCGACGCCTCCATCGACACCTTCATCGACGCCCTGTGGCTGGAAGATGGCTTGTCGCCCAACACCTTGGCCGCGTACCGGCGCGACCTGAGCTTGTTCGCCGACTGGTTGCACGCTGAACACGGCGTGACGCTGCCGCAAACGCAAGAGCAGCACCTGAACGGCTACATGGCCGCCCGCGCGCGCGGCAAGGCCACGTCGGCCAACCGGCGCCTGACGGTGTTCAAGCGCTACTTCCGCTGGGCGCTGCGCGAGCGCCTACTGAGCGCCGACCCGACGCTCAAACTGCTCACCGCCAAACAGCCGCTGCGTGTGCCCAAGACGCTGAGCGAGGGGCAGGTCGAGGCGTTGCTGAACGCGCCCGACACCGACACGCCGCTTGGCCTGCGCGACCGCGCCATGCTGGAGCTGATGTACGCCAGCGGCCTGCGCGTGAGCGAGCTGGTGTCGCTCAAGACCTTCCACATCGGCCTGAACGAAGGCGTGCTGCGCGTGCTGGGCAAGGGCAGCAAGGAACGCCTGGTGCCGTTCGGCGAAGAAGCGCGCGACTGGCTGGAGCGCTACATTTCAGAGAGCAGGCCGCGCTTGCTGGGCCAGCGCCAGACCGATGATTTGTTTGTGACCAGCGCCGGCCGCACGCCCGGCACGGCGATGTCGCGCGTGATGTTCTGGGGCATCGTCAAGCGTTACGCAGTGCAAGCCGGCATCGGCGCGCCGCCGTCGCCGCACACCCTGCGCCACGCCTTTGCCACGCACCTGCTCAACCACGGCGCCGACCTGCGCGCCGTGCAACTGCTGCTCGGCCACGCCGACATTTCGACCACCACCATCTACACCCACATCGCGCGCGAGCGGCTGAAAACGCTGCATGCGCAGCACCACCCACGGGGTTGAGTAACAACAGCGAAAAAATGACCCGCTGCGTGTGCCGATCTGTGTACGATAGTCAACGTTTTTATTCCTGTACCGACCCGAATTGAAAGACCACGGCCATGCTCGACACCCAGACGAATTCGCAAGACGCTGAGCCCAAGCTGCCCTTTGACCTGAATCCGTTGCGCCGCAGCCTGCTGGCCGGTTCGGCCGCCGCCGGCTTGCTGGCCCTGTTCAGGCCAGCAGTGGCGCTGGCTCAGGCGCCCGCTGCGCCGCGCCCGCTGCCCGCGCTGGCCTCGTTCAAGGACCCGGGGTCGATGATCGTGCACAGTTCCAGCACCATCGAGACGCGCCGCGCCGCGATGGGCCTGGTTGTCACGCCGGTCAACCAGCTTTACGTGCGCAACAACCTCAACCCGCCGGACGCCAGCGTGGTGGCCAAGCCCGACGCGTGGCAGGTGCAGGTCGAAGGCGTGCGGCGCCCAGCCACGCTGACGCTGGCCGAGCTGAAAAAGATGCCGACCGAAACCGTGACGATGGTGCTGCAATGCAGCGGCAACGGCCGCGGCTATTTCCCCAGCAAGCCCAGCGGCACGCCCTGGCAAACCGGGGCCGCCGGCTGCGTGATGTGGACCGGTGTGCCGGTGAAGGAACTGGCGCGCAGCCTGGGCGGCGTCGACCGCGTGGCCAAGTTCATGACCGGCACCGGCGGCGAGGTCTTGCCGGCCGGCGTCGACCCCAAGACCCGTGTCGAACGCAGCGTGCCAGTGGCGGCCATGGAAGACGCGCTGCTGGCCTGGGAGTTGAATGGTCAGCCCATTCCGCTGGCCCATGGTGGCCCGCTGCGGCTGATCGTGCCCGGCTACACCGGCGTCAACAGCGTCAAGTATGTCAAGCGCCTGGCGTTTACCGAGGTCGAGAGCGACGCCAACATCCAGCAGACCAACTACCGCATGACGCCGTCGGACGAGAAGTCCTACCGCCCGTCCGATCCTTCGGTGTGGCAGATGCAGCCCAAGTCCTTCGTCACCGCGCCGCTGCCCGAATCGGGCCCGCTGCGCGCCGGCCGCACACGCGTGGAGGGCCTGGCCTTCGGCGGCATGCACGACGTCGCCAAGGTGGACGTGTCGGTGGATGGCGGCGCCAGCTGGAAGCCGGCGCGGCTGGTCGGCCCGGACCTCGGGCGCTACGCCTGGCGCCGCTTCGAGGCCGACGTGGACCTGCCCGCGGGCGAGCACGTCATCACCAGCCGCATGACCGACACGCGCGGCACCGTGCAGGCTGAGCAGCGCATTGAAAACAAGGGCGGCTACATGAACTCGAGCTGGCGCGACCACGCGGTGAAGGTCACGGTGGCATGAGCGCGCGTCGGATCCGGGTGGCGCATGGGGCACTCTGGTTGGCTGCGGCGACAGCCTGCGCTGGCGCGTTGGCGCAGGAGCCGGATTTCGCGGCACCAGGCAAGAAGCTGTTCGTCGAAGGCGTTCCGGGGCAGGTGAACTGCGCGCTCTGCCACGTGCTGGAGCACGCGGGCTCCCAAGGCCCGGTCGGCCCCAATTTGAACGAGCTGGGTCCCGACGAGGAGCGCGTGCGCAAGGCGGTGCGCAATGGCATCGGCCCGATGCCGGTGTTCGCCTGGCTTTCAGACGACCAGGTGACGCTGCTGGCGCGCTACGTCGCCTGGGCGAGCAAGCCGCGCTGAGCCGCTCGCCTGCGCCGGCCGGGCGCAGCACCCCGCCGCGCCTGACGCACAATCGGGCGCCATGACCCACGCTTTACGCCTCATTTCTCGCCGCCGCGCGGTATGCGGGCTGGCGGCCTGCGCTCTGGCGCCGCTCACGGCCCGCGCCCAGGCCTGGCCCGCCAAGCCGATCAAGATCACCGTCGCCTACCCGCCGGGCGGCGTGGCCGACGCCATGGCGCGTCTGCTGGCCGACAAGCTGGCGCCGGTGCTGGGCCAAAGCGTGCTGGTCGACAACAAGGCCGGCGCCAGCGGCAGCATCGGCATGGACGCGGTGGCCAAGGCGGCGCCCGACGGCTACAGCTTTGGCTTTTCGGCCATCAGCCCATTGGTGCTGAACCCGCACCTGGGCAAGTCGCCCTTCGATGCGGCCAGGGACATCGCGCCGGTGGCCAGTGTCATCGCCTCGCCGGTGCTGCTGCTGGGCACGCCGGCGCTGGCGGCCAAGGACTTCAGGGAACTGGTCGCCGCCGCCAAGGCCAGGCCCGGCGCGCTGCGCTGCGCTGGGCCACATCGGGCCCGGCGTCGCTTGGCCACATCGTGCTGGAGCAGGTGAAAGCCGGCGCCGGCGTGGACATCACGCACATCCCCTACAAGGGCGGCGGCCAGCAGATCAACGATGCGCTGGGCGGGCAGTTCGAGGTGCTGAGCGTCAACGCTGGCCCGGCGGTGATGGGGAATTTGAAAGCCGGCAAGCTGAAGGCGCTGGCCGTCGGCTCGCCGGCGCGGCTGGAGCAATTGCCGCAAGTGCCGACGCTGGCCGAGTTGGGTTTGCCGGCGGCCAATCTGGCTTCCGTGTTCGGCCTGTTCGCGCCCGCCGGCACGCCAGCGGCCGCCATCGAGCGGCTCAATGCCGAGGTCAACAAGCTGCTGAAAGACAAGGACGTGCTGCAGAAAATCGACGCCGCCGACAACGTGCCCACCGGCGGCAGCGCGGCCGACTTTGCCAAGTTCATCGCCGGCGAATCGGCCAGCAATGCGCGCATCATCAAGGCGGCGGGGATCAAGGGCGAGTCGTGAATCGTTGTTGCGCCACCGGTTCAAGACTCTTGTTTTGATAGCTGCTCGCGCTCGACAGGTAAGCGCTGGGGCTTGTTTCGATGATGAAATGACCTTGGGCTTGGGGTCATGGCGCGCAGCGCTGTCATCGAAGGCTGCAGGCCGAAGTCATGCGCCACAGGAGCGTCATGCAAAAACCATAGCTGCTCGCGCTTGATTGGCGAGCGCTGGCGATACTTTTCATTCATAAACGCCATGGACTTTTCCAGCACGCTGCTGTCTCCCCCCGCGCTGCAGGCCGCCATGCTGGCGATTGCCGGCGCGCTGCTGTACTGGCTGAAAGACGTGCCGCGCTTGCTGATCGGCTGGGGCAAGCGCTTTTTCGTCAGCACGCTCACCGTCGATTCGCGCGACGACTTCCTGTTTCCGGCGCTGGTCGAATACATGGACCAGCACCCCGGCCTGCGCGGCGTGAACCAGTTCACCGCCCGCAGCGTGCGGCGCGGCACCGAATACCAGAGCCTGGCCGAAGACCTGCGCAACGGCCAGCCGCCGCGCGCCTACCTGAGCCCGGGCGAGGGCGTGCACATCCTGCGCGTGGACGGCCGCTGGCTGTGGCTGCGGCGCGAGTTGCAGGTGACGCAAAGCGTGTTCGAGAAGGTGAGCCTGCCCACGCTCGGCCGCTCGCCCGCGTTTCTGGAGCGTTTTCTGCAAGCCGCCATCGACGCCCGCGCCGCGCGCGAAACCGACACGCTGTCGGTCTACATCCCCAACCCCTTTCACGGTGGCGACTGGATGCGGGCGCGCTTGGGCTCACGCCGGCCACTGGCCTCGGTCGTGCTCAAGGCGGGGCAGGGCGAGGCGCTGCTGGCCGATCTGGAACGCTTTTTCAACAGCCGCGAGCGCTACGCCAAGCTGGGCATCCCCTGGCGTCGCGGCTACCTGCTGTACGGCCCGCCCGGCACCGGCAAGACCTCGCTCGTCACCGCGCTGGCGAGCGAGTTGCGGCTGAACGTCTGCACGCTGAGCCTGGCCAGCCCCGTGGTCACCGACGAGAAAATCCACACGCTGCTGGCCTCGGTGCCGCAGCGCTCATTGCTGCTGATTGAAGATGTGGACGCGTTCTTTCGCGAGCGCGACGCCGCCCATGCGCAGGTCAAGCTGTCCTTCAGCGGCTTTCTGAACGCGCTCGACGGCGTGGCCACGCAGGAAGGCACCGTGCTGATCATGACCACCAACCACATCGAGCGGCTTGACCCCGCCCTGATCCGCGCCGGGCGCATCGACGAGCGGGTGGAGCTGGGCTATGCCGACGAAGACCAGCTGCGCCGGCTGTACCTGAAGTTTCACGATGACCCGGCGGCGGCGGCCGAGTTTGCGCGCATCAGCGCCAAGACCAATCATTCGCCAGCGGCGGTGCAGGGGGAGTTGATGAAGCGGTTTGGGGCACCGGCGTAAGTGGAGCACACGACTCAAGACTGTTGTCGTGATTGACAACAAGCGGAAGTGTTGTCAAAATCTCCAACATGAAAGCCAAACTGCTGCTCAAGTCCCGCGAGGTGTTGAGCGAAACGGCTTTCGTGGAGCGCGTGCTGTGGTTGCTGCCTGAGCCTTTGCCTGGCAGCGCGCATCGGCTCAAGTACCGCTTGGCCTTCGTGACGGACGGCGTCTGCGCCGTACGCTACGACAACGAGCGCGGCAAGGGTGACCACCGCCATGTGGGCAACGTGGAGACCGCATACCCGTTCAGCACACCTGAGGCGTTGCTGAAAGATTTCTGGCGCGACGTGGCGCAATGGAGGCAAGACCATGAACACCGTAACGATTGAGGTTGCAGATCGCGCGACTGCCGACGCGCGCTTTCTCGGCGCATTCAAAACCGGTCAGACGCGTGGCGCGTCGATCATGTTCGATTCTGTGGAGACGCTGTGGCAGGTGCTCAGCCCCAAGCGCTGGCAGATCGTGCGGACCCTGTGCGGCGTGGGCCCCGTATCGCTGCGCGAAGCCGCGCGCCGCGTGGGCCGCGACGTCAAGGCCGTGCATGGCGACGTTCATGCTTTGCTGGCAGCGGGTGTGCTGGAAAAAAGTGATGACGGCCGCATTGTGTTCCCGTATGACGCTGTACACGTGGATTTCACCGTTCAGCCAGAGGGCGTTGCAGCGTGAGGCAGGAAGGCCGTTCCACAGAAGTTCAAGCGTGCTTATCCGGCTTGGTGCTTGGCGGCTGCACCGACCAACTGGGCGGCTCGTCCTGACCGCTGTCCTCATCCCGCTCTGCATCATCAAACGTGCCATGCACTTTCCCCGCCGCATGGTGCACGGGGGCGTAGATGGCGTACAGGCGCATCGGCTCGTCGCCCGTGTTGACCACGTCGTGCCAGGTGCCGGCGGGCACGGTGATGCACCAGCCGTCTTTCACGTCTTGCACGAAGTTCAGGTTGTCCTTGGTCGGGCCCATCTTGCATTGGCCTTGGCCGGCGTCCAGGCGCAGGAACTGGTCGGTGTCGGGGTGCGCTTCCAGGCCGATGGACTGTCCTGGCTCGATGGACATCAGCGTGACCTGCAAATATTTGCCGGTCCAGGCGACGGTGCGGTAGTTGGCGTTGTCCTTGGTGGCGTTTTCGATGTCGAAGGCGTTGGGCTTCGGGCCGATGTCCTGGATGACGGGTTTCTGGCTCATGCGATAGGGCTCCGTGTGGATGAAGGAAACAGGCCGTGCGCGCGGGCACGGCGACGGAACGCCCATCGTAACGGTTCGACATGGCAGCGCCCCGCGCTGCCGAGCCGTTAGGGCGCGCCGGGCTCGTTCAGCGCAGACAGCTCGGTATCCACGAATCCTGCCTGCCGCCGCGCATCGGTGTTGAACGGGCCTTTCAGCCGCGGCGCGCCGTACTGGCGTGCCAGCACGCGGTAGTACGCCACCGGCTCCAGCCCCTGGCGCGCGCACAGCCAGCGATACCAGCGGTTGCCGATGGCGACATGGCCGATTTCGTCGCGCAGGATGATGCCCAGGATGTCGCAGGCGGCCAGCGCGTCGGGCGTGCCGACGGCGCGCAGCTTGGCCTGGATGAGCGGCGTGGCGTCCAGCCCGCGCGCCTCCAGCGTGCGCGGCACCAGCGCCATGCGGGCTGTGATGTCGTCCTGCGTTTTTTCGCACATCGCCCAAAGGCCGTCGTGCGCGGGGAAGTCGCCATAGCGGTGGCCCAGCGTTTGCAGGTGCGTGTGCAGCAGGCTGAAGTGGTAGGCCTCTTCAACGGCCACGCGCAGCCAGTCGCGGTAGAAATCCTCCGGCATGCCGCCAAAGCGCCACACGGCATCGAGCGCCAGGTTGATGGCGTTGAATTCGATGTGGCAGATGGCGTGGATCAGCGCGGCGCGGCCTTCCACGCTGTGCACGCTGCGCTGTGGCACTTGGGCGGGGCTGATCAACGCCGGGCGCTCGGGCCGGCCGGGCAGGGCGGCGGGCGCGGGCAGCATCACCTCGGTCGCTATTGAAAGCGTAGCTGCCTGCGCTTGCAGTGCTTGCGCCATCGCCAGTTTTCGTTCTAAATCGGGCTCGCAAAGAGCCTGCAGGGCAAGGGTGCGCAAGGCCATCCCTAGAATTGTAGGCAGCGCGCCGGCTGGCCCGGCGCTCCCTGACGATCCCCAAACCCCCGCAGGAGAGCATCCACATGGCCGTTTATGAAGTCGATGGCAAGACGCCACAGGTTGATTCCACCGCCTGGATCGCCGATTCGGCGCAGGTCATGGGCCACGTCACGCTGGGGCCGGATGCCAGCGTGTGGTTTGGCTGCGTGCTGCGCGGCGACACCGAAAGCATGACCATCGGCGAAGGCAGCAACATCCAGGACCTGACGGTGATGCACGCCGACCACGGCCTGCCGCTGACCATCGGCAAGCACGTGACGGTGGGCCACAAGGTGATGCTGCACGGCTGCACCATTGGCGACGAATCGCTGATCGGCATTGGCGCCATCGTGCTCAACGGCGCCAGGATCGGCAAGAACTGCCTGGTCGGCGCCGGCTCGCTGGTGACCGAAGGCAAGGAGTTTCCCGACGGCAGCATGATCATGGGCACGCCGGCCAAGGTGGTGCGCCAGTTGACGCCCGAGCAGATCGAAGGCCTGCGCCTCTCTGCACAGCACTACATCGACAACGCGCGCATGTTCCGCGCCACGTTGAAAAAGCTCGGTTGAGCCATCATCTGCGCAGGATGTCCGAACTTCACAAATTCATCTTCGACGGCCTGCCGGTGCGCGGCCAGCTGGTGCGGCTGACCGACGCTTGGCAAGAGCTGCTGCGCCGCCGCGCCGCCAACACCCAGACCGGCGCCTACCCGCCGGCGGTGGCCGAGATGCTGGGCGAGATGACCGCCGCCGCCGTGCTGATGCAGGGCAACATCAAGTTCGACGGCGCGCTGGTGATGCAGATTTTTGGCGACGGCCCGGTCAAGGTGGCGGTGGCCGAAGTGCACAACGACTTGCGCCTGCGCGCCACGGCCACGGTGGTCGGCGCGGTGTCGCCCAGCATGCAGTTGCCCGAGATGGTCAACGCCCATGGCAAGGGCCGCTGCGCCATCACGCTCGACCCGCGCAACCGGCAAGAAGGCCAGCAGCCGTACCAGGGCGTGGTGCCGCTGGTGGGCGAAGGCGGCGCGCCGCTGATGGATCTGGCCGCCGTGGTCGAGCACTACATGCGCCAGTCTGAGCAGCTGGATACCACGCTGGTGCTGGCCGCCGACGAGCAGGTGGCCGCGGGCCTGCTGATTCAGCGCCTGCCGGTGCAGGGGCAGGACAACCTGTCGCAAAGCAGCGTGGCGCGTGAGGATGCGGGCGAGGCGGCGGAAGACGACTACCAGCGCATCGCCATCCTGGCCAAGAGCCTGAAGCGCGAGGAGTTGCTGGGTCTGGACGCCGACACCATCTTGCGCCGCCTGTTCTGGGAAGAAAACCTGATGCGCTTCGAGCCGCTGGCCGGCGCGCAGGGGCCGCGCTTTGCCTGCTCGTGCAGCCGCGGCCGCGTGGCGGCCATGCTCAAAGGGCTGGGCCAGGACGAGGCCGAAGACATCCTGAAAGAGCAGGGCCAGATCGAGGTTGGCTGCGACTTCTGCGGCCAGCAGGAGCGCTTTGACGCGGTCGACGTGGGCCGACTGTTCACGCCCGCCGCGCAGCAGTCGCCCGAGCCGGGCTCGGTCCAATAAGTCCGCGCTGAAGGCCCGATGCGCTTTGATGTCGTCACCCTGTTCCCGGAGTTGTTTGCTCCGTTTATGGAAGCGGGTGTCGCACGCCGGGCCTACGCCAGCGGCCAGATTGAGCTGAAACTGTGGAACCTGCGCGACTTCGCCGAAGGCAACTATCGGCGCGTCGATGATCGCCCGTTCGGCGGCGGCCCCGGCATGGTGATGCTGGCCGAGCCGCTGGCGCGCTGCCTGCAGGCGATTCAGGCTGAGCGGGCCGATGCAGCGCCCGTGGTGCTGTTCTCGCCCATCGGCGCCGCGCTGAATCACGCCGCCGTCGAGCGCTGGTCGGCGGGCGAGGGCGCGGTGCTGATCTGCGGCCGCTACGAGGGCATTGACCAGCGCTTCATCGACGCCCACGTCACGCACCAGATCAGCCTGGGCGACTTCGTACTCTCGGGCGGTGAAATTGCCGCGCTGGCGCTGCTCGACGCCGTGGCGCGCCTGCAACCGGGCGTGCTGAACGATGAAGGCAGCCACCAGGCCGACAGCTTCAACCCGGCGGTCGATGGCCTGCTGGACTGCCCGCACTACACGCGGCCAGAGGAATGGGCCGGCCAGCGCGTGCCGGCCGAACTGTTGAGCGGCCACCACGCGCAGATCGAGCGCTGGCGGCGCGAGCAGCGCCTGGCGCTGACGGCGCGCCTGCGGCCGGAACTGGTCGAGGCGGCGCGCCGCTCGAATGCCTTGACGCCGCAGGACGAGCGGTTTTTAAGCGATTTTGGCCTCCAGCGCACATCTGGCAAGCGCGAGCAGCTCCTGTAAATGTAGCGAATCGACGCGGAACCTGTCGCGCCGTCGCGCACGCAAACGCCCATGAAAAAACCCGGCAATAGGCCACGTGACCAGATTGCCGGGTAAAGAAGCAGCGCCCTTGGGCGCTGCGCCGTCACACACTGTTTACGGCGTGCAGTAGCTGGCCGCCACGGGCGCCGGGACCGAGACCAGATCCGAAGTGGACCAGCGGTTGACCGGCGTCACGCTGATGTTGCAACGCGCATCGACCGTCAGGTTGAACAGCGTCAGCCAGTCGGTGCTGTCCGCTGTCATCGTCGCTGCCACCGCAGGCGGCGACGGTGGCCGACAGCGCGGCCACCCAGAAAAGGCGCGCAAGGCTGGGACGGACAAGACTCATTGCGGATCAACTCCTCATTCGTGTGTGAAATAAGTCACGAACTCTAGGAGGTATCCTTTTGTTTGCATACCCTACCGAAGTCGGGTGGTGTCGCGGCTGCTGTCGAACAGCAAGAGATGGCACGACGCCCAAATCGAAGTAGAATGGAGGGCTTTTCGATCCTCTGCCCGCCGCGGCACTTACAAGGCTTTTCAAGCCCAGCCGCCCCCAGCGTAGCGTGCGCACGATCGAGACGAGAGAAACCATGAACCTGATCGAAGCCCTCGAAAAAGAGGAAATCGAGCGTCTGGGCAAGAACGTGCCTGAGTTCGCTCCTGGCGACACCGTGATCGTGTCCGTCAACGTCGTCGAAGGCAGCCGCAAGCGCGTGCAAGCCTACGAAGGCGTGGTGATTGCCAAGCGCAATCGCGGCCTGAACAGCGGCTTCACCGTGCGCAAGATCTCCAGCGGCGAAGGCGTCGAGCGCACCTTCCAGACCTACAGCCCGCTGATCGCCAAGATCGAAGTCAAGCGCCGCGGCGACGTGCGCCGTGCCAAGCTGTACTACCTGCGCGGCCTGTCGGGCAAGAAGGCCCGCATCAAGGAAAAGCTGCCGAGCCGCGTGGCCAAGCAACTGGGCGAGACCGCCACCGCCGAGTAAATCCGGCGCCAACCCGTTTGCGGGTTGTGCACCAGACCGACCGCCTGCTGCCTTTGGCTCAGGCGGTTTTTTCTTGCCAGGCGAGGTTTGCGCACCGTTTGCGCACAATGGCGCTTAGCCTTTTGTCTGCCATGACTTCTTTCACCCCGCTGTCCAAGCTGCCCAACTTCAACCCGCGCCAGGTGCCGGTGACGGGGGTCGACGCGCACCTGCCCGCCGTGCCGCCCGAACGCCTGACCGCCACCGCCCTGCGCCAGCGCTTTGTCACCCCGCCCGCGTGGCAGCCCGAGTTGCGCGAGGAGCCGCGCTTTGCCGACCGCGCACCGGCTGCCGCCGCCGTGCTGGTACCGCTGGTTGATCGGCCGGGCGGTCTGTCGGTGCTGCTGACCGAGCGCACGGCCAACCTCTCGACGCACTCGGGGCAGGTCGCCTTTCCGGGCGGCAAGGTGGACCCTGAAGACGCCAGCGTGGTCGACGCAGCGCTGCGCGAGGCGCAGGAAGAGGTCGATCTGCCGCGCAGCTTTGTCGACGTGCTGGGCCAGTTGCCGGTGTACGTGACCGGCACGCAATTCATCGTCACGCCTGTGGTGGCCGTGGTGCGCCCGGGCTTTGTGCTGCACCCCAACCCGGGCGAAGTGGCGCACGCGTTCGAAGTGCCGCTGGCCTTCCTGATGAACCCGGCGCACCATCGGCGCCACCGCTTTGAATGGGACGGCAACGTGCGCGAGTGGTTCTCGATGCCCTACGTCGAACGCGTGCGCGTCGAGCCCGACGCCGGCGAGTCGCCACCCCGGCCCGAGAGTGAAGTCGAGCACTTCATCTGGGGCGCCACGGCCGGCATGTTGCGTAACTTCTACAGATTTTTGTCGGCTTGAAAGAGAGCACCCTCCTGAGCCGCTGACGCGGCTTCCCCCCTCTCATGTGGGAGGGGGGGGACAACGCCAGTGGCCGGCGCAGGTCCGGCCACGGCGTTCGCTGGGGTGGCCTGCGCCGCGGCCTTTCGATGGGTTGAAGTTTGCCGCTTTGGATGGCGGCCGGCTCCGCGGACAACTATCATCCAGTTATGGCCTTTTTTGCAATTGCGATAGCACTCCTGCTAGAGCAGGTGCGCCCGCTGGCGGCTGACCATCCGGCCGCCACCGGCCTGCGCCGCTGGCTGCGCCTGGTCGGCCGCAATGTCGATGCGGGTGGCGTGCAGCACGGCTGGCTGGCGTGGCTGCTGGCGGTGGGCGTGCCCACGCTGGGCGTGATCGCCGTGCACTGGTTCCTGGCCTGGCTGGGCGGCTGGCCGCTGGTGCTGGTCTGGAGCGTGGTGGTGCTGTACCTGACGCTCGGCTTCCGGCAGTTCAGCCACCACTTCACCGGCATCCGCGACGCGCTGGAGGCGGGTGATGAAGAGCGCGCCCGCGTGCTGCTGGCGCGCTGGCAGCAGGTGGATGCCAGCAGCGTGCCGCGCAGCGAGATCGTGCGCCACGTCATTGAATATTCGGTGCTGGCCGCGCACCGCCACGTGTTTGGCGTGCTGGCCTGGTTCTGTTTCATGGCCGTGCTGGGGCTGGGGCCGGCCGGGGCGGTGTTCTACCGCAACGCCGAATACGCGGCGCGCTACTGGCGCCGCAAATCCGAGGCGCCCGACCAGCCCAGCAGCGCCGCGCTGCGCAGCGTGGCCGATGCGGCCTGGTACGTCATCGACTGGCTGCCGGCGCGCATGACGGCGCTCGGCTTTGCCATTGTCGGCAGCTTCGAGGACGCCATCGACGCCTGGCGCCAGCACGCGGCGCGCTTTGCCAACGGCAACGACGGCGTGATCCTGGCCGCTACCGCCGGTGCCATCGGCGTGCGGCTGGGCGGCGCCTCGCTGCGGCCGCTGGCGGTCGATATCGAAGGCCAGCCCGTGCCCAACCCCGGCGCGCTGGCCGGCGACGGCTTGCCGGGCGAGGCGGCGCGCACGCCGCACTTCACGCAGGTGGTGGGGCTGGTGTGGCGCACGGTCGCCCTGTGGCTTTTGCTGCTCGTGTTGCTGACGCTGGCCCACGTGCTGGGCTGATAATTTCAAGCCAAAACGGCCTCCGGCGCTTGCCCATAAAGCGCGAGCAGCTATCTTGTTTGTAGTAACCGTCTGGTGCGGCGACGGCGTTACGCGGCCTGCGCCGAGGCCACCAGGTGTTCGATCAGCAGCCGCGCCGCCGGCGTCAACGCCTGCTCGTCGCGGCAGCAGATGGCAAAGCGACGCCTTGCCCATGGGTCGCTGAGCGGCGTCACGGCCAGGCCAAACGCCTCGACATACGGCGCCGACAACTCGGCCGGCAGTATGGCAATCGCCAGTTGTGATCGCACCACGCGCAGCGCGGCGTCAAAGGTCGCAGCCACCACGCGGTACTTGATCGGCGCCCCGGCCAACGCGGCGGCGCGCTGCAGCATCACCTGCACGGCGCTTTCGGGCGGCATGCTGACGTGCTCGAAAGGCAGGGTGTCGGCAAAGTCCAGCCGCCGATTGCGCGCCAGCGGATGGCTGGGCGGCATCACCACCGCCAGATGGTCGCCACGCCACGGCCAGTGGTGCAGCCCGCGCAGGTCGGCCGCGTCCCAGCAAATGCCGAGCGATGCGCCGCCCTCGCGCACGCCGCGCAGCACCTGGGTGCTGACGGCTTCTTCCATGTCGATGCGGATGTCGCGGTGCGCCGGCATTTTCAGGAAGGCCGCCACGTCATCGGCCAGCGATTCGGCGATGGCCGATTGCGTGGCCATCACGCGCACGTGGCCGCGCACGCCGGCCGCGTAGCCGGCCATGTCGCGCTCGATCTGCGCCGCGCGGGCGAGCAGGGCGCGCGCGTGCTCCAGCAGCGTGTCGCCCGCCGGCGTGGGCTCGACGCCATGGCGGCGCCGCACCAAAAGCGGCGTGCCCACCGTGTCTTCCAGCGCCGCCAGCCGCTTGCTGATGGCCGAGCCGACGATGGCTTGCTGCTCGGCGGCGCGCGCAATGCTGCGCGCCTCGCACACGGCGACAAAGAGACGCAGGCTGGTCAGGTCAAGGTCGCGCACTGCGCTCCCCCCTATGGCGCTGCGCGCCTTCCCCCCCAGCGGGGGGACAACGCTGGCGGCCGGGGAAACCCCGGCCACGGCGTTCCGGCGTGGCCTGCTTCGCGGCCTTTTGAAGCGGCTTGCTGCGCAGCCGCCAAAGAGGGAGAGACAGCCGTCAGGTTTTCCATTGAGGAATCATAGAGCTTCCAAAGTACCGTTGGCGATCTTCCGTGGAATATCTAAACTCGCCACGAACAAAACACAAAGGAGACAAGGCATGAGCACGCCATCCACTCTGCCGCGCCGCGCGGTGATTCGTGAAGTCGGCCTGCGCGACGGACTGCAGGCCATCGCCCGCACGCTGCCGACCGAGCAGAAAAAACAATGGCTGCGTGGCGCGCACGCGGCCGGCCAGCGCGAGATCGAAGTCGGTTCCTTCGTGCCCGCCAAATACCTGCCGCAACTGGCCGACACGGCCGAGCTGGTCGCGTTTGCCAAGACGCTGCCGGGCCTGTTTGTCTCGGTGCTGGTGCCCAACATGCGCGGCGCTGAAAGTGCCATCGAAAGCGGTGCCGACCTGATGCTGGTGCCGCTGTCGGCCAGCCACGCGCACAGCCTGGCCAACCTGCGCAAGACGCCGGACGAGGTGGTGCAGGACGTCGCCCGCATCCGCGCCGCGCGCGACGCCGCCGGCTCGAAAACGCTGTTGGAAGGCGGCATGAGCACCGCCTTTGGCTGCACGATCCAGGGCGAGGTCAGGCACAGCGAAGTGCTGCGCCTGCTGCAGGCGCTGCTCGATGCCGGCTGCGACCGCGTCAGCCTGGCCGACACCGTGGGCTACGCCGACCCGGCCGCCGTGCAAAGCCTGTTCGAAGCGGCGCGCAAGGTGGCGGGCGACAAGCTGTGGGCCGGGCATTTTCACGACACGCGCGGCTTGGGCCTGGCCAACGTCTACGCGGCCATGCAGACCGGCGTGGCGCGTTTCGATGCCTGCCTGGCCGGCATCGGCGGCTGCCCGCACGCACCGGGCGCCAGCGGCAACGTCAGCACCGAAGACCTGGCCTACATGCTGCGCAGCATGGGCGTCGAGACCGGCCTGGACATCGACGCACTGCTCGCGCTGCGCGCGCAAGTCGCCGGCTGGTTGCAGGGCGAGGCGCTGCATGGCACGCTGTGGCGCGCCGGCTTACCCAAGACGCTGCTGGCCGCCTGATCTGGAGCACTATCAAGACATGAGCAATCAAACCAATACCAACAAGCGCCCGCGGCCTCTGGAAGGCCTGCGCGTGGTCGAATTCACCCACATGGTCATGGGTCCAACCTGCGGCCTGGTGCTGGCCGACATGGGGGCTGAGGTCATCAAGGTCGAGCCCATCGATGGCGACCGCACGCGCCACCTGCTGGGCGCGGGCGCGGGCTTTTTCCCCATGTTCAACCGCGGCAAGAAAAGCATTGCCATCGACCTGCACACGCCCGAGGGCGCCGCCGTGGCGCGCAAGCTGGCGCTGTCGGCCGACGTGGTGGCCGAGAACTTCAAGCCCGGCACCATGACCAAGTACGGCCTCGACTACGCCGCGTTGTCCGCGCAGAACGAGCGCCTCATCTACGTCAGCTGCAAGGGCTTTCTGCCCGGCCCCTACGAGCACCGCACGGCGCTTGACGAGGTGGTGCAGATGATGGGCGGCCTGGCCTACATGACCGGCCGCCCGGGCGACCCGCTGCGCGCCGGCACCAGCGTGAACGACATCATGGGCGGCATGTTCGGCGCCATCGGCGCTTTGGGCGCCATCATCCAGCGCGGCATTACCGGCAAGGGGCAGGAAGTGCAAAGCGCGCTGTTCGAGAACAACGTGTTCCTGGTCGGCCAGCACATGCTGCAGTACGCCATCACCGGCGAGCCGGCCGCGCCCATGCCCGACCGCATCAGCGCCTGGGCCGTGTACGACGTGTTCACGGTGAAGGATGGCGAGCAGATTTTTCTGGCCGCCGTCAGCGATGCGCAATGGCGCACCTTCTGCGACGCGCTGGGCTTGGCCGATCTGCGCGACCTGCCCGACCACGCCACCAACAACCAGCGCGTGCGCGCCCGCCCGACTTTGATGCCCGTGCTGCGCGAACGCCTGGCCACGCGCAGCGCGGCCGAGCTGGCGGCGCTGTTTGAAAAAGTCGGCTTGCCCTTCGCGCCCATCCGCAAGCCCGAAGAGCTGTACGACGACCCGCATCTGCTGGCGACCGGTGGTCTGTCCGACATCACCCTCACCGACGGCGCGCGCGCCGGCCAGCCGGCCCAGACCACGCTGCTGCCCGTCACGCTGGGCGGCGAGCGCCTGGGCCTGGGCACGCAACCGCCCACCATGGGGCGCGACACGGCGGCGCTGCTGGCGCAGCTGGGCTATGACGCTGCTGAAATCGAAGCGCTCCGCGCCGGCCACGCGGTCGCTTGAGCCATGAATCATCTGAAAAATCCTAAAACGGAGACACCACCCATGCCCGCGTCACATCGCTTCAGCACGCGCCGCGCTGCACTCGCCACATTCGCTGCACTGGTCCTGGCCGCCAACGCCCCTGCGCTGGCGCAAGCCCCTGCGGGCGGCGCCGTCAAATTCATCCTGCCGAATGCGGCCGGCTCGGGCGTGGACACCATCGTGCGCGCCGCGCAACCGGCGCTGGCCAAGGCGCTCGGCCAGCCGGTCGTCATCGACAACCAGCCCGGCGCCAGCGGCGTGATCGGCCTGCAGGCGCTCAGCCGCGCGGCGCCCGATGGGCACACGCTGTCCTTCGTCAGCAACAACGTCGTGATCCTGCCGCACGTGCTGAAAAGCGTGCCGTTCAAGATGCCGGAAGACTTCACGCCGATTGCGGTGGTCGGCATCACGCCGCTGGTGCTGGTGGTCAACCCGACCAAGGTGCCGGCCACCAACAGCAAGGAGTTCGTCGCGCTGCTCAAGGCCAAGCCCGACGGCTACAACTTTGCGAGCGGCGGCACCGGCACCATCCTGCACCTGGCGGCTGAAATGTTTGTCGACGAGGCAGGCGTCAAGGCGCGCCACATCCCCTACAAGGGCGTCGGCCAGATGGTGACCGACCTGATCGGCGGCCAGGTCGATTTCGGCGTGCTGGGCTTGGTGACGGCGCAACAGCACGTCAAGTCGGGTGCGCTGCGCATCATCGGCACCTCCAGCGGCAAGCGCCTGGCCGCTGCGCCCGACGTGCCTACGTTTGCCGAGCAGGGCTTGCCTGGCTACGTGGTGGACGGCTGGTTTGCCGTGCTCGGCCCTAAGGGTCTGCCGACGGCGCAGGTCAAGCGCGTGCACGACGCCGTGGCCGCCGCCTTCGATGCGCCCGACGTGAAAGGAGGCCATGGCCAAGCAGGGCAACGTGATCCAGATCGGCACGCCTGAGCAGGCGCTGGCCACCTTCAAGGCCGAGGGCGCTCGCTTTGCGGCGTTGGTGAAGAAAGCGGGCGTGACGCCGCAGTAGCGAGCGCGCCAGCAGCGGGCTACTCGATGGCCTCGATCTCGCCCGACAGGCGCAGCCACTCGTCTTCCAGCGTGGCCAGTTCGTCGCCCACTGCCTTCAGGCGGCGGCCGGCTTCGGCGATGTCGGCGGGGGGCAGCGCGGTGGCCAGGCGCTGCTCGATCGTTGCCTGCTCGGCGCCCAGCGCCTGCATGCGTTGCTCGGTTTTTTCCAGCGCGCGCTTGAGCGGTCGCGTCTTCTCGGCCAGTTGCTGGCGGCGCTGGGCATCAAGCCGGCGCTGCTCGGCGGGGTTGACCGGGTTGAGCGGTTCTTGCAAAGGCTTTTGGGCTGCGGCGCTTTCTGGGATTGCGGCGACAGCTATCGAATCCGCAGCTACCTGATCGGCAGCCGCCGCGCGCAGGCGCTTGGCTTCGTCCAACAGATAGCGCTGGTAGTCCTCCAGATCACCATCGAACGGCGCCACGCCGCCGCGCGCGACCAACCAGAACTCGTCGCACACGCTGCGCAGCAGCGCGCGGTCGTGGCTGACCAGCATCAGCGTGCCTTCAAACTCGTTCAAGGCCACCGCCAGCGCCTCGCGCGTGGCCAGGTCGAGGTGGTTGGTCGGCTCGTCGAGCAGCAGCAGGTTGGGGCGCTGCCAGACGATCATCGCCAGCACCAGCCGCGCCTTTTCGCCGCCTGAGAACTGGCCGACTCGCTGCGTCACCATCTCGCCCGGAAAGCTGAAACTGCCGAGGAAGTTGCGCAGTTGCTGCTCGCGCGCCTCCTCGGTGTGGGCGCGGCCGGTGTCGCGCGCCAGCCGCACCATGTGTTCCAGCGGCGTGCTGTCGGCGTGCAGCACGTCCAGCTCCTGCTGCGCGAAGTAGCCGATCGCCAGGCCTTTGCCTTCGGTCACCGTGCCGCCCAGCAGCGGCAGCGTGCGTGCGATGGTCTTGACGAAGGTCGATTTGCCCTGACCGTTGGCGCCCAGGATGCCGATGCGCTGGCCCGCCAACACGGTGCGGCTGACGCCGCGCAGGATGACGCGGTCGCCGGCCTGCGGCTCGGGCGGCAATTCGCCGCGCGCGGCCAGCTGCGCGTTCAGCGTGGCCGTGGTGGCGTAGTCACTGAGCGCGGGCTTGGCATCCGATGAGCCGCCAGCGCTTGTTAGATCAGCGCCAGCAGCTTCTGATTTTGTAGTGCCGTCGCTGCGGTACCCAAACACGCCATCGCGCACGGCCAGCATCGGGTTGGGCAGGCTGGCGGGTTCCTTGAACTCGAACTGGAACTCGGCGTCGGCCAGCACCGGCGCGATCTTCTCCATGCGCTCCAGCGCCTTCACGCGGCTTTGGGCCTGCTTGGCCTTGGTCGCCTTGGCCTTGAAGCGGTCGATGAATTTCTGCAGGTGCGCAATCTTGTCTTGCTGCTTGGAAAACGCCGCCTGCTGCAGGCTGAGTTGCTGCGCGCGCAATTCCTCGAAGGCGCTGTAGTTGCCGCCGTAGCGCGCCAGACGGCCGTTCTCGATGTGCAGCGTGACGCGCGTCACCGCATCGAGAAAATCGCGGTCGTGGCTGATGACGATCAGCGTGCCGGGGTAGCGCGCCAGCCAGCCTTCCAGCCACACCAGGGCGTCGAGGTCGAGGTGGTTGGTCGGCTCGTCCAGCAGCAGCAGATCGGACGGCGCCATCAGCGCGCGCGCCAGTTGCAGGCGCATGCGCCAGCCGCCCGAGAAGCTGTTGACGGGGCGATGCAACTCCTCGACCTTGAAGCCGAGGCCCAGGATCAGCGCCTGCGCGCGCGCCGTGGCGTCGTGCGCGCCGGCGTCATGCAGGTCGCTGTGCGCGTGCGCGATGGCCATGCCGTCATGGGATTGCTCTGCTTTCGAGAGCTGCTCGCGCAAGCGGGACAAGCGCTCGTCGCCTGAAAGCACGAAATCGGTGGCGCTTTCGGTGGTCTCGGGCATGTGCTGCGCCACCTGCGCGATCTGCCAGCTGGCGGGCATCGAGAAGTCGCCGCCGTCCTCATGCAGCGAGCCGTTCAGCAACGCGAACAGCGTCGATTTGCCGGCGCCGTTGCGGCCCACCAGCCCGACCTTCTCGCCGGGGTGGATGGTGATGCTGGCGCCGTCGAGCAGCACCTTGGCGCCGCGGCGCAGCGTCAGGTTTTGCAGCTGAATCATGGCGCCAGCGCCTCGCACGTGAGCAGCAACACCTGATCGCCGCCAGCGCTGGTGTCGAGCCACACGGGGTTCAGTCGGGGAAAGGCGGTCTCGAAGTGCGTGCGTTCATGGCCGATTTCCAGCACCAGCACGGCA
>JAGOVZ010000142.1 GCA_018060485.1 Ottowia sp.
CGCCGATCACGCTCTGGAAGTCGCGCACCATCATCGGGTAGGGGTGCGGGCCGGCCACGGTGCCGATGATGTAGAAGGTGTTGTCCACGTTGGCGACCCAGTCGCGCATGGCTTCGTTCAGCGCATCCTTCAGTGTCTTGCTGCCCGATTCGACCGGCACCACGGTGGCGCCGAGTAGCTTCATGCGGTAGACGTTGGGCGATTGGCGCTTGACGTCTTCGCTGCCCATGTAGACCACGCATTTCAACCCATAGCGCGCGCAGATGGTGGCGGTGGCGACGCCGTGCTGGCCGGCACCGGTTTCGGCAATGATGCGCGGCTTGCCCATGCGCTTGGCGAGCATGGCCTGGCCGATGACGTTGTTGATCTTGTGCGCGCCGGTGTGGTTGAGGTCTTCGCGCTTCAAGTAAATCTGCGCACCGCCCAGCTCGCGGCTGGTGCGCGCGGCGTGGTAGATGGGCGAAGGGCGCCCGACGTAGTGCGCCAGCTCGTAGTGGAATTCGGCGAGAAATTCGGGGTCGTGCTGGTACCTGGCGTAGGCGTCGCGCAACTCGTTGATGGCAAAGGTCAGCGTCTCGCTGATGAAGCTGCCGCCGTAGCGGCCGAAATGCCCGCTCGCGTCGGGCTGCTGGTAATCGATCATGGTGCTATGGAAAATTGAGCATCTGCCGCACGCACGGCGCGGACAAACGCGTGAATCTTGTCGGCGTCCTTGATGCCCTTCAGGGGCTTGCCGTCAGGCCCATCGGCCTCGACGCCGGAGGAAACGTCAACCGCGAGCGAGTGACCCCGCCCGCGCAGCGCAGCGATGCCGGCGCCCACGTTTGCAGGTGTGAGCCCACCAGACAAGACGAGGTGAGCGGGAATGTTTGGTGGCAGGCGTGACCAATCGAATGTCTTTCCGCCGCCGCCATAGCCCTCGACGTGGGCATCGAGCAGGATGGCTTGCGCGGCCCTGAAATCGTGGGCGAATTTTAGCAAGTCGAACCCCACACCATCGCCTGCGGGAATGCGCGCCGCGCGCCAGAAGACGCGCCCCGTGGCATGCGCCTCGGCGCTGCACGCCTCGGCCGATTCTTCACCATGAAATTGCAGCGCAGCGCTTGGTACACAAGCGCAAGCAGCTTCTATATTCATAGCATTCTCGTTGACGAACAGCAGCACCGGCGTGACCATGGGCGGCAGTCGGCGCGCCAACTCGCCCGCGCGCTCTGGGGTCACGAAGCGCGGACTTTTCCGGTACAACACGAAGCCGATGGCGTCGGCACCGGCGGCCACGGCCGCGTCAACGTCGGCTTCGCGGGTCAGGCCGCAGATCTTGATGCGGGTGCGGGTCATGGCAGCGCATCATAGGCCGCCGTGCGATCCGGCAAACCCCAGTGCGCGTCGTAGCGCGGCCCGAGGAAATACAGGCCGTCGGGCGCGAAGGTGGGCGCCGCTGCATCGCGGCTGCGCGCGGCCAGCACGGCATCGATCCACTCGGGTGGCTGCAGGCCCTGGCCGATGGCGACCAGGCAGCCCATGATGTTGCGGATCATGTGATGCAAAAAGGCGCTGGCTTCGAAGTCGAAGCGCCAATAGGCGCCGCGCCGGGTGACATCAATGCGGGTGAGTTGCTTGACCGGCGAGAGCGCCTGACATGCACTGGCGCGAAACGACGTGAAGTCGTGCTCGCCGATCAAGCGGCCGGCGGCCTGGCGCATTGCATCGCCGTCAAGCGGGCGAAACGACCAGCCGACACGCCCGGCATCGACGCTCGGCCGCACCGGCGATTCAAGCAGCACGTAGGCGTAGCGGCGGGCGAGGGCGCTGGCGCGGGCGTGGAAGGCGTCTGGCACGGCTTGCGCCCACTGCACCGCGATGTCGGGCGGCAGAAAACGGTTGGTGCCACGCACCCACGAGAAGGGCTCGCGCTGCAGCTCGGTATCGAAGTGCACCACCTGCATCAGGCCGTGGACGCCGGCGTCGGTGCGGCCAGCGCACAGCGTGGCGACGGGCACGGTGGCGAAGTCGGACAGTGCCCGCTCAAGCTTGTCCTGAACGGTCTGGCCCGACGGCTGGCTTTGCCAGCCCTGATAGTGGGTGCCGAGGTAGCTGATGCCGAGCGCGATTCTCACGATGGCCTGATTGTCGAAGTTGTTTGTCGGCGCGGTTCAGGCGCGCCAAATGCCGCGCGGCGCCTCGAGGGCGCCGCGCGGCATGGATGGTTGAACGAAACCGCCTGTCAGTTCAGCTCTGCCAGGAAGCGCTCAGCGCGCACGCGCAGGGCGCCCGAGGATTCGGCTATCACTTCCTTGACCAGCGTGCGGGCGCCTTCGGTGTCGCCGATGGCGTGGAATTCCTGCGCCAACGACAGCTTGGTGCCAAGCGGGTCTTCGTCCGCGTCGTCGGGCTGCTCGGTCTTCAGATCGCCGCCGGAGCGCGAGTCGGGGTCGACCGACAACGCATTCATGTCGAAGTCGATCATGCCGCTGTCGGCCTTGCCGGCAGGCGCGACCGGTTGTGCGGCCACGGGCGCGGGCGCAGCGGCGGGCAACTCTGACGGTGGTGCAAAGTCGAGATCGAGGTCGAAGTCGAGCGGCGCATGCAGTTCCGAATCGGACGGAGGGGGCGGCGGCACCGAGATGCGCGCTGCAGCGGCCGACGTGGCGGCGGCAGCGACACCGGCAGCCACGGCAGGCGCCATGGTGGCGGCAGGCGTAGGCACCGCTGGCGGCAGCGGGGCGGGCGCGGTGGTGGCGCCTGCGCGCACCGGCGCGTCGTCCAGGTCGAGGTCCAGGTCCAGCGCTGCGTTGGTGCTTGGCGTGCCCTTGGGGTCGAGCAACTGCGCGGTCTGCGGCTCGGTGTCGGCGCCGAAGGTGGCGCGCACGGGGGCGGGTGCGGTGCGTGCCACCGGCGAGCCGCCGGGCTGGTACAGCTGGTTGCCGGGGTCGAGTTCGCTGCCCAGGCTGGTGATGGCCAGCCATTCCGGGCCCTGGCCCTGGGTCAGGCCATAGGCTTCGACCGCCACGGCCTCGAACGCGCGCGCATCGCGGCGCTTGGCATAGATTTCCGCCAGCTTGCGGTGGATGGCGACGCGGCCCGGGTGGCTGCGCAGGGCTTCCTTCAGGATTTCCTCGGCCTGCATGTCGCGGCCATAGGCCAGGTAGACATCGGCTTCGGCCACCGGATCGACGTCGCCGGCCGCATCCAGTTGGCTGGGCGAATAGGCCATCGACGAATTGCCGCTGACCGATGACGCGCCTTCCTTGGTGTTGACGCGCTGGCCGCCGCTGGCGCCGAAGAACGAGTCAGGCTGCAAGCGGCTTTCGATGAACGAACTGTCGAGCGGCGCGGCGTCCTTCTTGCGCTGGCGTGCCCGGTAAAGACCCAAGCCCGCCAAAGCGGCCAACAGCAGGCCAAGGCCAGGCAGGACGAGGGGGTTGTCGGCCAGCGAGTCGAGGAACGAGGGTTCTTCAACCGGCGCCGGGGCTGGCACCACGACCGGCGCTGCCGGTGCAGACGCAGCGGCGCTGGCGGCTGCGGCAGACGCCGCACCGTCGGCGGCGGAAGCGGCTTGGGTCGCGGCGGGTGCCGCCTCGCTGGCACTGGCCACCGCGCTGGCGGCGGCCGTGACGGCTTCGGAAGCGGCATCGGTTGCCGCAGACGCAGCCGATGCAGCCGCCACCGCTGCGGTGGCAACTGCAGCAGACGCCGCTGCCGCCACTGGCGGCGGGGTCGGGGTGGCTGCTGCAGGGGCCGGTGCAGGCGCTGCCGGCGCACCGGTGGGCACGTTGATGGCAGGCACGGCGGCGCTGGCGGGCGACGCAGCGGGCGCTGCCGGCGCTGCGCCAGACGCCCCTTGCAGGCGTGACAGCTCGCTGATGTTCTTGTTCAGTTCGGCCACGCGCTCGGATTGCTCCTGCGCTTGGCGGGACTGAGCCACTTTGGCTTCAGCACCGCTTGGCGTGCCGCCGCGCGACAGCGTCAGCTTGTCCGGGCTCGGCGCGGCAGGGCGCGTTTCCTGCACCTGCGGCTGCACGCCGCCGGATGTGCTGCGCGTGGCCGCGGCGACGCGCGTCGTGCCACTGCGGCCGGCGACGCCGCGGCGATAGGCATTGAAGTCGCGGCTTTGGGCGACGACGGTGCGCCGGGCGGTCTGGCGCGGCGTGGCAGCGGCCTGCTCCGCCGTCGGCATGTTGATGACGGCGCCGGCGCGCATGCGGTTGACGTTGCCGCCGATGAAGGCGCCCGGGTTGGCGCGCAGCATGGCGACCAGCATCTGATCGAGCGAGACGCCTTCTGCCGCGTGGGCGGATGCGATGCCGTACGCGGTGTCGCCGCGCTGAACGGTGACCTGCTGACCGTCCCCGCTGGTCGCAGACGTGGGCGCAGCGCGGCGGCGCGGCGCCTCAGCCACCGGCGCGGGGCGCACGCGCGGCGCTGGTGTCGCCGCGGGTGCGGGCGTGGTCTGCACGGCCATCGGCGCTTGAACCACCGCAGGCGCAGGTGCCATGACGGGTGCTGGCGGCGCCACCTGCGACTGCGTGACGGCCACGGGCGGCGGCGCAACGCGGCCGGGCGGGTCGACCAGCATGGTGTAGTCGCGCACCACGCGACCACCGCCCCAGTCGGCATCGATCACGATGCCAAGGAAGGGCTCATTGATCGGACGATCACCCACCACGCGCAGATAGGCCTGGCCATTGGGGCGACGATGCAGCGTGACGCGCGCGCCACTGAGCGCCGGCGAATAGTCGACGCCGGCCGAGCGAAACGCCTGCGGCGAGGCGACGGCGGCCTTGAAGGTGGCGGCTTCTTCCGATGAAATCTGCGGCACCTCGATCTCGGCGCGCAGCGGCTCGCCCAGGGCCGAGCGCACGGTGATGGCGCCCAGGGCCAGCGCCTGCGCCTCCAGGCTGACGCCCAGCATGGTCAGCGCGACGGCCGATGCCAGCACACCCCTTTTCCACGGCCGTTTGGCCATGCCCTGATCAATCGACCCCGGAAGGGTCTGCGCGGTCTTGTTCTGCATGTCTGGTGATGGCCAAGCGTGGCCTGCCGGAGCGGAAATGAAAATCGACATTAACATCAACAAATTAGGCTGACAAGCTGAGACACTGGTTAACCATCGTCACAAGTTCACACAGCATCGAAAGTGCTGTCGCCATGTTGTCCCGGGACAACGGGCGGCGCCCGGCAGGCGAAGCCCGTTGCACTTTCGACTGACCCAGCGGTCAGCGGCACAGCCCTCAAGCCGCCAGCAGAATCCGCAGCGTGCGGCGCAGGGGCTCGGCCGCGCCCCACAGCAACTGGTCGCCAATGGTGAAGGCGCCCACGTACTCCGGCCCCATGGCCATCTTGCGGATGCGGCCAACCGGGATGCCGAGCGTGCCGGTCACGGCCACGGGGGTCAGGTCGCGCATGGTGTCTTCGCGGTTGTTGGGCACCACCTTCACCCATTCGTTGTCGCTTGCGATCAGCGCCTCGATGTCGGCCACCGGCACGTCTTTCTTCAGCTTGAAGGTCAGCGCCTGGCTGTGGCAGCGCATGGCGCCGATGCGCACGCAAAAGCCGTCCACCGGCACGGCAGCAGTGCCAAAGCCTTCGCCCTGGCCCATGATCTTGTTGGTTTCGGCCATGCCTTTCCATTCTTCGCGGCTGACACCGTTGCCGAGATCCTTGTCGATCCACGGAATCAGCGAACCGCCCAGCGGCACGCCGAAATTGGCCTTTTCGGCGTCCTGCAGGCCGCGCTGCTTGCCGATCACCTTGCGGTCGATCTCCAAAATGGCGCTGGTCGGGTCGGCCAGCAGGTCGCGCACCTCGTGGTTGAGCGTGCCGAACTGCGCCAGCAGCTCGCGCATGTGCTGCGCGCCGCCGCCCGACGCCGCCTGGTAGGTCTGCGTGCTCATCCATTCGACCAGGCCGGCCTTGAACAGCGCGCCCACGCCCATCAGCATGCAGCTGACGGTGCAGTTGCCGCCGATCCAGTTGTTGCCGCCTTTGGTGAGCGCGTTCTCGATCACCGGCATGTTCACCGGGTCGAGCACGATCACGGCATCTTGGTTCATGCGCAGCGCGCTGGCAGCGTCGATCCAGTGGCCTTTCCAGCCGGCGGCGCGCAGCTTGGGGAACACCTCATTGGTGTAGTCACCGCCCTGCGCGGTGATGATGACGTCGCATTTCTTCAGCGCGTCGATGTCGTGCGCGTCCTTCAGCGTCTTCTCGTTCTTGGCCATCGCCGGGGCTTTGCCGCCGGCGTTGCTGGTCGAGAAGAAGATGGGCTCGATCAGGTCGAAGTCGCCCTCGGCCTGCATGCGGTCCATCAGGACCGAGCCGACCATGCCGCGCCAGCCGACCAGGCCGACGGTGTTTCCGATGCTTTTCATTTGCTTTGCGCGCCTTTCAATCAATCAAGTGAATGCTTGACTGGCCCCGCCGGCTCGTCATGGCTGCGGGAGGCGGGCGCACGACGAACCAGGCTGGGTCAGCCCTTTTTGGTGGTCGTGGTGATGGAGGAGGCAATGAACAGCCCCGAACCTGCACAGCGCAGGGCGGTCGGATCGAAGCGATCAGCGGCGTTCATCGTGGGGCAGATTGTAATGGAGCGGCCCACGCCCGCCTGACGCTGAACGCCGGCCGGTTGCGCGGTTGTTGGCCGTGCGCGACGCGACTGGCGC
>JAGOVZ010000143.1 GCA_018060485.1 Ottowia sp.
GCGGCTCGCAAGCGGATTGAGGCATCGGGCCGCGACATCCGGCTGGAGGTCGATGGCGGCATCAAGCCCGCCAACATCCGCCAGGTGGCCGATGCCGGGGCCGACACCTTTGTTGCCGGCAGCGCGATCTTTGGCCAGAAGGACTATGCGGCGGTGATCGACCAGATGCGGCGCCAACTGGCCGCGTAGGGTGGGTGCTTGTACCCACCGTGGACCGATGCGCTGCCCGCGTGGGTACAAGCACCCACCCTACGAAAATCATAGCTGCCTGCGCTTGTCACACAAGCGCTGGAGCCGCTTTTTGCCTCAAGGCTTGATGTACGCGTAGCCGTCGCGCGTCTGCAGCTTGGCGATGCGCGCCACGCCCGAGGGCGTGAACTCGGCGTCCATGTTGAACTGCTCTTTCTTCAGGTTGCGGTTGCGCAGCGTGATCTCGCACACCTCAAACTTCACGCCGCGCGCCTTCAGAGCATTTACCAGCGCGGCGTAGTCGACGTTGGGGTTCTTCGCGTCCTTGGCGCCATCCATCAAAAAGTCCACGCCGTCGGCGTGCGTCACCACCATGATCTGCGTCTTGGGTTCCACATCGAGGTGATTGCGGATGTTGCGCAGCCCCTTGGTGGCCTGCGTGGCGGCGTCGTCGATGTGGTACACCACCTTGTCTTGCGCCCAGGCGCCGGCGGCGGCCAGGCTCAATGCGGCGGCGGCCAGCAGCGCGCGGGCGGTTTTGTTCAACGTCATGTCTTGTCTCCTGGATCGTTCATGTCGGCGCTGAAAGTAGCACAGCCCATCGAGGCTTGCATCATCGACCTCGACGGCACGCTGGTCGATACGCTGGGCGATTTCGAGGCCGCGCTGAACCAGATGTTGGCCGCACTCGGCCGCGCGCCCGTCACGCGCGCGCAGATCGCGCTGATGGTCGGCAAGGGCTCGGAACATTTGATCAAATCGGCGCTGGCGCTTGACCAGCGTGCGCCAGCAGCTATCGAAACGCAAGCAGACGCGGCCTTGCAAGCCGCCGCCTGGCAGCACTACCAGGACGCCTACCTGCGCATCAACGGCCTGCACAGCCGCCTCTACCCCGGCGCGGCCGAAGGCTTGCAGGCGCTGGCCGATCTGGGCCTGCCGCTGGCCTGCCTGACCAACAAGCCGCTGGGTTTTGCGCGCCCGCTGCTGACGTCCAAGGGGCTGATCGGCTTTTTCAGCCACGTCTTTGGCGGCGACAGCTTTGTGCGCAAGAAGCCCGATCCGCTGCCGCTCATCGAAACCTGCCGCGCGCTTGGCACCGCGCCTGCGCGCACCTTGATGATCGGCGACTCCAGCAACGACGCCTTTGCGGCGCGCGCCGCCGGCTGCCCGGTGGTGCTGATGACTTACGGCTACAACCACGGCGAGCCGGTGCAGGGCGTCGATGCCGACGGCTTGGCCGATGCGCTGACCGAGGTCGCTGCGGCGCTGGCCGCGCATCGGCACAATGGGCTGCAGAAAGAGAGATGACTGCGGTGAATCTGGATCATGAACTGCTGCGCCGCGCCGTCGCGCAACCCGAAGTGCTGCACTGGCAGACCTGGGCCGCGCTGGCGCCTGGGCCGTCGCTGCTGGTGCTGGGCGCGGTGCACGGCAACGAGGTGTGCGGCGCCCACGGCATCGTGCGGGCCATCGACGACCTGGCGCACGGGCGCATCGTGCTGCGGCGCGGCCGGCTGACGCTGGTGCCGGTGGCGAACCCGCTCGCGTTCAAGCAGAACACGCGCGAGGGCGAGCGCAACCTGAACCGCCACTTTCTGCCGCAGCCCGCACCGCAAGACTATGAAGACCGCATCACCAACCAGCTGACGCCGCTGCTGGCGCAGCACGACGTGCTGCTGGATTTGCACTCGTTCCACACGCCGGGCGCGCCGTTTGCCATGGTCGGCCCGCGCAACAACAGTGGCCCGCGCGAGCCGTTTGCCCGCGCCGCCGAGGAAATGGCGCTGGCGCGCGCGCTGGGTGCGCCGCAGGTGGTTGAAGGCTGGCTCGACGTGTACGACCGCGCCGCGCTGGCGCGTGGCGAGGAGCCGGGCGACGACGGCATTGGCACCAACGAATACATGCGCAGCCAGGGCGGTTACGCGGTCACCATCGAATGCGGGCAGCACGAAGACCCGCAGGCGATCAGCGTGGCCGAGCGCGCGATCCACGGCGCGCTCGCGCTGCTGGGCCTGGCCGACGTGCCGGCGCCGCCGCGCTTTGGCGGCCCCGCCGCGCGGCTGAAAGACGTGGTGCTGCGCGAATCACCCGGCGACCAACTGGTGCGCGACTGGCACAGCTTTGACGCGGTGCGGGCGGGCGACGTGATTGGGGTGCGTGCTGACGGCGCGCCCGTGACCGCGCCTTACGACGGCTGCGTGCTGTTTCCGCACCCCGAGGCGGATGTGGGGCAGGAGTGGTTCTATCTGGCGGTGTTTGACGCCGCTGCGTGATTTTTCAAGCGATTTTGGGCGCTGGCGCTTGTGTATCAAGCGCCAGAAGCTATTGAATTAATAGTAAACGCCTCAGGCGTCTTCCTTGCCCAGCAGCGCGTCCTTCAGCTTCCAGTCGGCCGGCTTGGCGCCGAGCCAGATGCGCATCAGGGTTTGAAAGAACTCCGGCTCGCGAAACGGCTCGCCCACGGCCTGGCCCTTGATGGTGAGTACCGCGCCGGTGCCCGGCACCCAATCGACCTGAAAGCTCTCGCCCGCCTTCAGCTTCTTGTGGTCGCTGAAGACCTGGCTCATGCGCATGATGCCGGGCAGCAGGCGCACCATGCTGCCGCGCTCGGCGTTTTCTTCCATGCCGCGCGCGAACATCTTGCCCAGCTCGGCCGATTCGATGTCGCGCAGCATGGTGATGGACAAGCGCTTGGGCGTGTCGGTGGCCACCGCTTCGGTGGCCGATGCGGTCTTGGCCGGCACGTACAGCCCCGCCGCATACACCTTGAACACCGCCTTGTAGCGCACGCCAGCGCCGTTCAGCTGCAGCGGCTTGCCCGCCACGTTGACCTGCTGCGGAAACTGCACGCCGGCCAGCTCCACAGCCCGCGCCCCTGCGGACGACATCAGGGCGGCGCCACCCAGCATGGCTGCGGCCACCACGTGGCGCAAATGGGCTCGCGCCCGACCAGCAGTTTTCCGAGGATTCATTCCACGCACCAAAAAAGAACGAGCGTTCGATAATGTGCGTGAACTGTCGGTTTTTGTATCGGGGAAAACGCCAAGCGGCGCGCGGGCGATCCGTCAGGCGACGACGGCCGTGTCCTTGATTTCGTCCGTCACCACGTCGAAGCGATTGAGCTGCTGCCAGCCAAACACCATGGCAATCGGCACGTCGGTGGCGTCGCGCCCGCGCGCCATCACGATGCGGCCGATGCGGCGCGCGTTGTGGCGCGCGTCGAAGGTGTGCCACTGGCCGCCCAGGTAGACCTCGAACCAGGCCGAGAAGTCCATCGGCACCGGCACCGGCGGCACGCCGATGTCGCCCAGGTAGCCGGTGACGTAGCGCGCCGGAATGTTCATGCAGCGGCACAGCGTGACGGCCAGGTGCGTGAAGTCGCGGCACACGCCCACGCCCTCTTGCCAGCCCTGCAGCGCGGTGCGGTTGGCGCGCGCCTGCATGTAGTCGAAGCGGATGTGCCCGTGCACGTAGTCGCAAATGGCCTGCACGCGCGCCCAGCCCTCGGGCGTGTTGCCAAACTGGTTCCAGGCCAGTTGCATCAGCTCGCTGTCGACCTCGCAATAGCGGCTGGGCAGCAGAAAGCGGAACACTTCCAGCGGCAGCTCGTGCAGCGGGTGCTGGCGCGCGTCGGGCACCACCGGGTCGGGCAGGCCGCTGTCGGCCACCACGGCGTGGTTGGTGAAGCGCACGCTGGCCACGCCCAGTGGCACGTCAACGCGCGTGATGGTGTTGTCGAAGCCGTCCTGGTAGGTGGTGATGGGCAGCGCCGGCTCCACCGCGAATTGCTCAGGCCCCTGCAAATCGTGCGCGCGCGAAGGGTGCACGTGCAGCGCGCACAGCAGCGTGGTGGGGGCGTTGACCGCCAGTTCGATGTCGTAGCCAATCTGAATCAACATGAGGGAAAGCCTTTCGCCCCGAAGATCACGGCGGCTGGTGGGTGAATGAAGGTGCGCGTTGCCAAGGGCGGCGCCACTTTCATTGGGCCACCCGGCGCGCCGTGTGTATGCAAGACAAATGCCACCCGGCGCGTCGGTGGCGCAAGCGCTTGATCGCCACGACCTTTTGCTACACTAAGCCGCATGTGTTCTTCCCGCAATGTCATTTCACCGCTGGGCGCCGCCGCCCAGGGGGCGTGGCCCTGGCGCAAGCCAGCACGCTGACTTGTGAAGCGCGCCTGCAACGGGCGCACACGGGGCACGCCAGCCGGCGCGCCGCACCTGGAAGACCGCAGCTCCCCAAAGCGCCGCTCAAAGCCGAAGGAATTTGAAGCGCCCGAGCTGCCCCAGCATGAAAGCTGAAGATCGCCATGATCACGGAACTCGAATTCAAAAGCCTGGCCGGCCAAGGCTACAACCGCATCCCCCTGATGGCCGAGGCGTTTGCCGATTTGGAGACGCCACTCTCGCTTTACCTCAAACTGGCCTCTGGCGCAGGCGGGGCGGGCGCAGGGCGCTATAGTTTTTTATTGGAATCGGTGATCGGCGGCGAGCGCTTTGGCCGCTACAGCTTCATCGGCCTGCCGGCGCGCACCATCCTGCGCGCGAGCGGATTTGGCGCCAATGCGCGCACCGAAGTGGTGACCGACGCAAAGGTGGTTGAAACCGCCGAAGGCAACCCGCTCGACTTCATCGCGGACTATCAAAAGCGCTTCAAGGTCGCGCTGCGCCCCGGCCTGCCGCGCTTTTGCGGCGGGCTGGCGGGCTACTTCGGCTACGACACGGTGCGCCACATCGAGAAAAAGCTCGAAAAGACCTGCCCGCCCGACCCGTTGGGGCTGCCCGACATCCTGCTGATGCACAGCGAAGAAGTCGCGGTGATCGACAACCTGTCGGGCAAGCTGTACCTGATCGTCTATGCCGACCCGGCGCAGCCCGAGGCGTACAGCAACGCCAAGAAGCGCCTGAAAACACTGCGCGAGCAGTTGCGTTATTCGGTCAGCGTGCCGCAGGTGAAAGCCACGCAGGGCTTTCCGGCCGAGCGTGAATTTGCCAAGGCCGATTACCTGAAAGCCGTGGAGCGCGCCAAGGAGCTGATCGCCGCCGGCGACTTCATGCAGGTGCAGGTCGGCCAGCGCATCAAGAAGCGGTTCACCGAATCCCCCTTGAGCCTGTACCGCGCGCTGCGCTCGCTGAACCCGTCGCCGTACATGATTTACTACGACTTCGGCGACTTTCAGGTGGTGAGCGCGTCGCCCGAGATTCTGGTGCGGCAAGAGAGCACGCCTGAAGGCGAAAAAGTCACCATCCGCCCCTTGGCCGGCACGCGCCCGCGCGGCGCCACGCCCGAGTTGGACAAAGCGACCGAAACCGAACTGGTGAACGACCCCAAGGAGCGCGCCGAGCACGTCATGCTGATCGACCTGGCGCGCAACGACATTGGTCGCATCGCGAAGACCGGCAGCGTGAAGGTGACCGAAGCCTTTGCCGTCGAGCGCTACAGCCATGTGATGCACATCGTCAGCAACGTCGAAGGCATCTTGAAAGACGGTATGAGCAACATGGACGTGCTCAAAGCCACCTTCCCCGCCGGCACCCTGACCGGCGCGCCCAAGGTGCACGCGATGGAACTGATCGACCAGCTGGAGCCAACCAAGCGCGGCATCTACGGTGGCGCCTGCGGGTATTTGAGCTATGCCGGCGACATGGATGTGGCGATTGCGATTCGCACTGCCATCGTCAAGGACCAGACCTTGCACGTGCAGGCGGCGGCGGGGGTGGTGGCCGATTCGGTGCCCGAGATGGAGTGGAAAGAAACCGAGCACAAGGCGAGGGCGATTTTGCGCGCGAGCGAGTTGGTGGAAGAGGGGTTGGAGTGATGGAGTCCACTCAAACAGAACACAGAGGCACAGAGGCACAGAGGCCGACCGAGGAAGACTTGCTGTTAGGCGCTGCGTTTGCGCGCTCCAAAAAAGTAATCGGCTGTGTGATCGAAGTTCATCGTGTGCTCGGACCGGGTCTGCTTGAGAGCGCGTACGAACAGGCGCTTTGCCACGAATTGAGCTTGCAAGGCATCGAGTTTCGCAAGCAAGTGGATTTGCCGGTGGTCTACAAAGGGCATGTTTTGCCCCACTACTACCGATTGGATGTCGTAGTTGAAGAAGCTCTGTTGCTGGAACTCAAGGCGGTGGAGATTTTGTTGCCATTGCACAAGGCGCAGACGCTTACTTATTTGCGGATGTCGGGTTTGAAAACGGCTTTGCTGATCAACTTCAACGTTGAAGTGGTGCGGCAAGGCATTCGGAGGATTTCCCTGTGAAACGGCTTTTTTCTCCTCTTTTCTCTGTGCCTCTGTGCCTCTGTGTTCTGTTCGAAGTTGAGGTGCGCTCATGAAGCTGCTCATGATCGACAACTACGACAGCTTCACCTACAACATCGTGCAGTACTTCGGCGAGCTGGGCGCCGAAGTGACCGTGCTGCGCAATGACGAAGTCACACTGGAAGAACTCGACGCCATGTTCATGCGCG
>JAGOVZ010000144.1 GCA_018060485.1 Ottowia sp.
GCCACCACCGCCAGCGCAAAGCCGATCGACACCGCATCCAGCCGCTCGCCCAGCAGCGGCCAGGCGAACAGCATGGCCAAAAAGGGTTGCAGCAGCTGCGTCTGGCTCACGCGCAGCGCGCCGCCCCAGTCCAGCCCGCGGTACCAGGCGAAGAAGCCGGCCCACATCGACACCGTGCCGACGTATGCGAAGCCGGCCCAGGCGCTGGGGCGAATGTCGCCCGCATTGGCCGGCCACAGCCACAGCGCGATGGGCAGCGTGATGGGCAGCGCGCCCAGGCAGACCCAGCAGATCACGCGCTCGGCGCCGAGCGCGGGCGTGACCTTGGCGCCGTACACATAGCCGACCGACGCCGCGACGACGGCGCCGGCCAACAGCCAGTCGGCCGAGGTCAGGCCAAATCCGCCATGCGCGCCGGTGCGCATCCACGCGAACACCACCACCAGCGCGCTGCCGAGCACGGCGCAGGCCCAGAACGCCGGCCGCGCGCGCTGGTGCAGCGCCCAGGCCGCGACGGCGGCCGTGGCCAGCGGCAGCAGCGCCAGAATCACCGCCGCGTGCGTGGCCGTCACGCTGCGCAGCGCCCAGGCCAGCAGCAGCGGAAAGCCGATGACGTTGCCGGCCATCGACAGCGACAGCGCGCGCCACTGCGCGCCGGTCGGCCAGGGCGAGCGCGCGATGAGCAGGAAGGCCGCCGACAACAGCCCCGCCAACGCGGCGCGGCCAGCGGTGACGAAGGCCGGCGACAGTTGGGGATCGGCCGCCGTGCCCGTCGCCAGCCGCGTGGCCGGCAGCGTGATGGCAAAGCAGGTCACGCCCAGCACGCCGAGCCAGAAGCCGAACAGCAAGCGCGCATCGCCCGTTGGCGCCTGAAAATTCAGAAGGCCGCGGAGCAGGCCATGCGCGCGCCGCCGTGGAACGGGCTCTGCCCGGCCACTGGCGGCGTCCCCCTGGGGGGAAGGCGCCGCAGGCGACTCAGGTGGGATCATGTGCTCGCACTCCAAAGCATCCACGCGGCCGTGGCCACCAAGGCCAGCGCCATCACGCGGTTGAACCACAGCAGGCGCCGCCCATGCGCCAGCCAGCCGCGCAGCAGCGAACCGATGGCGGCATACAACAGGTTGCTGAAAAACGCATACGCCACCATCACCGGCAGCACCAGCCCGAAGCGCGCCAGCCAATCGGGCCGCCCGGCCAGCCAGCCGGCGACGATGGACAGCGCCAGCATCCACGCCTTGATGTTGACGAACTGCAGCAGCACGCCTTGCCAGAAGCCGACGTCGAGCCGGCCCGCATCGGCCTGCGCCAGCGTGGCGCTGCCGGCCAGGCGCGAGGCCAGCCACAGCATGTAGGCCACGCCGGCCAGCAGCACCGCCCAGCGCAGCGCCGGTACTGCCAGCAGCAAGGCGCCGACCCCCAGCGCGCACAGCACCAGCAGCGCCGACCAGCCCACCGGCACCGCGCACACAAAGCGCAGCGCGCCGCGCAAGCCGCGGTTGGCGGCAATCGCGGTCGACAGCGTGGTGTTGGGCCCCGGCGTGAAGCTGACGGCAGTCGCCAGCAACAGCAGGGCAGTGAATTCGGACCAGGGCATGGCGCCACTCTAGCGTTGTCAGACCACACACCATCAATACAGTTGACAAGCGCAGATCACGAACTGTATGGTCGCGGCCATGCTGCAACGCGCCGCCACCGAAACCCTGACCGAGCAACTGGCCGGCCGCTTTGCCGCCCGCATCCGCGACCGTTTGCTGGCGCCCGGCACGCGCCTGCCCAGCGTGCGCCAGTGCGCGGCGCAGCACCAGGTCAGCCCGTCCACCGTGGTGGCGGCGTACGACCAGTTGCTGGCTGGCGGCCTGGTGGAGGCGCGGCGCAACCGCGGCTTCTACGTCCGCGATTGGGCACGAAAAGTGCCGCCAGCGCTTGCAGAATCGGCGCAAGCAGCTACTGAATCAAGAGCAGCCGTCGACCCCACCGAGGCGCGCCGGCTGAGCGCGCCGATCAGCGCGGCCACGCTGATGCGCGGCATGTTCGGCGCCGACGGCAAGCCGCAGCCCGGCATGGGCGTGCTGCCGCCCGACTGGCTCGACAACGATTTCATGGCCGCCGCCTTGCGCCGCGCCGCCAGCGGCAGCGGCCTGCGCGACAGCAGCGTGCGCTATGGCGACCCGCGCGGCGACCCGCAACTGCGCCAGGTGCTGGCAGCGCGGCTGCAGGCGCAGGGCATCGCCGCCACACCGGCGCAAATCGTCACCACCGTGGGCGCCACACAGGCGCTCGACATCGTCAGCCGCACGCTGCTCAAACCCGGCGACACGGTGATGGTCGAAGAGCCCGGCTGGTCGGTCGAATTCGCGCGCCTGTCGGCCTTGGGGATGCGCCTGCTGCCCGTGCCGCGCGGGCCGGACGGGCCCGATCTGGCCGTGATGGCCCGCTACTGCGAGGCGCATGCCGGCACGGCACAAGCGCCGCGCCTGTTCGTCAGCGTCAGCGTGCTGCACAACCCCACGGGCTACAGCCTGTCGGCCGCCAGCGCGCACCGCATGCTGCAACTGGCGCAGCAGCGCGACTTTCACATCGTCGAAGACGACACCTACCACCACCTGGCGCCCGAGCACGCCACGCGGCTGGCGCAGCTCGACGGCCTGGCGCGCACCATCTACGTCAGCGGCTTTGCCAAGATTCTGGCGCCGGCCTGGCGCGTGGGCTTTCTGGCGGCGCCGCCCGACCTGGTCGAGCCGCTGATGGACACCAAGCTGCTGGCCACGCTGACCACGCCCAGCCTGCTCGAGCGCGCGCTGGCGCAATGCATCGAGCAAGGCCACCTGCGCCGCCACGCCGAGCGCGTGCGCACCGGGCTGGACGCCGCGCGCATCCGCAGCGTGCGGCTGGCGCAATCGGCGGGCTGCACGTTCATGTCAGAGCCGGCCGGCATGTTCGGCTGGATCGACACCGGCGTCGACACCGAACCACTGTCGCTGCGCATGCTGGATGAAGGCTACCTGCTGGCGCCCGGCGCGCTGTTCCACGCCCAGCGCGCGCCCAGCACGCTGATGCGCATCAACTTCGCGACGACGCAGGAGGCGGCGTTCTGGACGAAGCTGCAACGCGCCCGTGCTGCTCTGGCGGCGTGAGGGCCGGCGCCTGGCTGCTCATGCGTGACGCCAGCGTGCGTCCCCACCTGACGCCTGGCCGCTCGACGCAACGCACGAGAAGCCAACACACGGCCCCCAACAGTGCCAGCGTGGCCAGGGAGGCGTACACGTCACGCAATCCAAGCCGTTGGAAGGCCTGCAGAAAGACGTCGAACAGCCAGTTGTGCAGCAAGTAGACCGCATAGGTCAACTCCGACAGCGCCAGCACCCAGGCAGGCGCCGGCAGCCATTGACGCACGGCCCAGCAACAAGTGAACACCGCGATGCCCAGCACGCCGAAATAGGCATCCAGCCACCGCGGCTGCCAAGCATGCAGGCCCACACGGTAAGCCACCAGTGTCAACAGGATGAAGGCCAGCATGGTTGACCGGTTTACCGCATCCTTTTCGTACAGCCACAGCATCGAGCCAAGCAACAGGAAAGGCATGAACAGCGACAGGTAGCCCCGCGTCCAGGCGGTGTGCGAGGCCAGTGGCCCGCAGAAATGAAGGGCCGCGATCAACAGCACATACGTGATCGCCAGGGGCCCGACGCGATCCATCCGCGTCAGCCCAAGCGTGCGCAAACCTGCCATCAGCCAGATAAAACAGGATCTCGAGTCGCAACGTCCATTCGACGCCGGCCAGCGCATACGGCGTGCCGAAGAAATCGCCCGCCAGCAACATTTGCTGCAGCAGTGTCTGCCAGCCGACGCCTTGGCCGTGGGAACGCAGGATCAAGAACTCGATGCCAACCGCCACCAGATAGAGCGGGTAGATGCGAAACGCGCGCTTGAGCAGAAACTCGGGCGCACTCTCGCGCTGCAACACCTGCGTGATGATGTAGCCGGAGATCAGGAAGAACACCACCACGCCCACGCCGCCGCCCTCGATGAACGGCCAGAGCAGGCGCGCAGGCCAGCGCAGCCACGGGGTCTCGGCTTGCGCCGCCCGCGCCACGGGTTCATGAAACTTGTGGCCCGCCAGCACGCTGGCGAAGGCGTAAATGCGCAGCCAGTCCAGAAACGCCAACCGTTCGGCGGAAGCTCGGTGAGGGCTGGCCGAAAACGTCGCAATCATTGGGTGCCGATTATCCGGCCTCAGAACGGCTCGGTCCCGAACGTGCTGCCCGCCGTCAGTCCGGCAGCACGGCCGTCACCTCAATTTCGACCTTGGCGCGCGCCTCCATCAGCGCCGCCACCTCGACGCAGGTCATGGCGGGGAAGTGCTTGCCGATCACCTCGCGGTACGCGGCGCCCAGCTCCTTCAGGCGCGCGTTGTACTCCACACGGTCGATCACGTACCAGGTCATGCGCACCATGTGCTCGGGGCCGGCGCCCGCTTCTTTCAGCACCGCAACGACGTTTTGCAGCGTCTGGCGCGTTTGTTCGATGAAATCGTCGGTCTCGAACTGCTGCTGGGCGTTCCAGCCGATCTGGCCGCCGACAAACACCAGCGTGCCGCGCGCGGCCACGCCGTTGGCATAACCCTTGGCGGGCGCCCAGCCGGGCGGTTGCAAAAAGGTGTGCGTCATGGGGTTTGCCTCAAACGAAAGCGCTGCAGCTTGCCGGTCTCGGTGCGCGGCAGCGTGGTGACGAATGCCACTTCGCGCGGGTATTTGTAGGGCGCGATGCTGGCCTTGACGTGGTCTTGCAGCGTCTTGACCATGGCCGCGTCGCCCGCGTGTCCGGGCTTCAGCACCACCACGGCCTTGATGATCATGCCGCGCTCGTCGTCGGGCTTGCCGATCACGCCGCACTCGGCCACCGCCGGATGCGTCAGCAGGCAATCTTCCACCTCCGGCCCGCCCACGTTGTAGCCCGATGTGATGATCATGTCGTCGTCGCGCGCCTGGTAGTGGAAGTAATCGTCCTCGTCCTGCACGAAGGCGTCGCCGGGGCGGTTCCAGCCATCGGGCACATAGCGGCGCTGGCGCTCGTCGTCCATGTAGCGGCAACCGGTGGGGCCGATGACGGCCAGCTTGCCCACCGTGCCGCGCGGCACCTCGGCGCCCTGCTCATCCACCACCTTGGCGTGGTAACCCGGCACCACCTTGCCCACCGCGCCGCGCCGCACATCCGCGCCGGCCGAGGAGATGAAGATGTGGAACATCTCGGTGGCGCCAATGCCGTCCAGCATCTCGATGCCCGTGGCCTGCTTCCACAACTGGCGCGTGGCGTCGGGCAGCGCCTCGCCCGCGCTGACGCAGGTGCGCAGGCTGGGCACGCCGATGGCTTTCATGTGCGGCGCCAGCTGACGGTAAAACGTGGGCGAGGTGTAGCAGGTGGTGACGCCTTGCTCGCGCATCTGGCGCACCATCGTCTCGGGGTTGTAGTTGGCGTCGGGGTAGTAGATCGACGCGCCGGCCCACATCGGAAACAGCAGCAATCCACCCAGCCCGAAGGTGAAGGCGAGCGGCGGGGAGCCGGTGACGATGTCGTCCGATGTCGGCCTGAGCACGTGGCGCGGCCAGGCCTCGCAGGCCGCCAGCACGTCGCGGTGCGTGTGCACCACGGCCTTGGGCGCGCCGGTGGTGCCGCTGGTGAAGGCGAGCAGGGCGATGTCGTCCGCGGAAGTCGGGCAGGCCGTGAACGTGGCTGCCTGATGCGCCACCAGCTGACCAAGATCGCTCGGATCGTCCGGCGAGTTGAAGCGCAACACATGCTGCAGCGCCGGGAATGCCTGCTGTGCCTGCTCCAGTTCTTGAAGCAAGCGAGCGTCGCAAATGGCGGCCACCGGCTGCGCCTTGTCGATCACCTTGCTCAACTCGGTGGCGCGCAGCAGCGGCATGGTGGCCACCGCGATCAGCCCGGCCTTGACCACCGCCAGCCACGACAGCGCCATGCCAATCGAGTTGCCGCCGCGCAGCAGCACGCGGTTGCCGGGCTCCAGCTTCAGCTCGTGGACAAGGTAGCTGGTGATGCGATCGACCCGCTCGCGCGTTTCGGCGTAGGTGAAGGTGATCTGCGGCGAGCGCAGCAAGGGCCGGTCGGCCCAACCGCGCGCCGCGACGCCATCGAGCAGGCGCTCGACCAGGTTGGCCTGGTCGGCGATGCGCAACTCCGGCAGGTCGTAACGCAACTCGGGCCACTGATCGCGCGGCGGCAGACGGTCGTGGACGAAGCGGTCGGTCTGGGCGCTGGGCGTTGTCATGAAAGCACAGCCTTTCCGATGATGAGTTGTTGCACTTCCGTCGCGCCTTCGTAGATGCGCAGGCTGCGGATGTCGCGGTACAGAGATTCGACCTTGGCACCAACCTCGACACCGCGCCCGCCATGCATCTGCAGCGCCATGTCGATCACGCGCTGGGCGTTTTCGGTCGCCGTCATCTTGGCCATCGCCGCAGCGACGCTGCGCTCTTTCAAGCTGCCTTGCTGCGTGTCGCGCATCCACGCGGCGCGGTAGGTCAGCAGCGCGCCGGCGTCGACCAGCGCCGCCATCTCACCCAGCTTGGCCTGCGTGAGCTGGAAGTCCGCCAGCGTCTGGCCGAACATCTGGCGGC
>JAGOVZ010000145.1 GCA_018060485.1 Ottowia sp.
GAGCGAATTCCCGCCCGGCGTGAAGGTCGGCGGCCAGTTGCAGGGCGCCGGGCCGGATGGGCGCACGGTGGTCTACAACGTGGTCAAGATCAAGGGCCCCGAAGTGCACCTGGACGGCAACCACGCGCTGGCCGGCCACGCGATCCGCTTTGCCGCCACCGTGAAGGCGATTCGGCCCGCCACGGCCGAAGAGCTGGCGCACGGCCACGTGCACGGCGCGCACGGGCACCACCATTGACGCTCTTTTATTAATAGCTGCTCGCGCTTGCTGGACAAGCACCAGAGGCCAAAATGACCATGAAACCCCTCACGCGCCGCAGCTTGTTTCAAGCGCTCGCTGCCGCCAGCCTGCTCGGCACCACCTTCGCCGCCCAGGCCGCCTGGCCGGCCGACAAGCCGATCAAGCTCATCGTGCCGTTTCCACCGGGCCAGGCGACCGACATCTTTGCCCGCGCGCTGGCCGAGCCGCTGGCCAAGAAACTCGGCCAGAGCGTGGTGGTGGAGAACAAGGCTGGCGCCGGCAGCAACATCGGCAGCGAATTCGTGGCGCGCGCCGCGCCCGACGGCTACACGCTGCTGGTGGCCGGCAGCGCCATGGCGGTCAACCAGACGCTGTACAAGAAAGTCGGCTTTGATCCCACCAAGGATCTGGTCGGCATCACGGGCATCGCCAAGGTACCTTTGGTGTTTCTGGCGCATCCTTCGGCGGGCATCAAGACGATTCCCGATCTGCTGGCCGCCGCGCGCGCCAAGCCAGGTCATCTGAGCTACGCCAGCGCCGGCATCGGCGGCACGCAGCACCTGGCGGCCGAGATGCTCAAGAGCCAGGCCAAGGTGTTCATCACCCACATCCCCTACCGAGGCAGCGGGCCGGCGCAGGCGGATTTTCTGGGCGGCCAGGTGCCGCTGATGGTCGATTCGGTCACCGCCGCGCTGCCGCACATCCAGGGCGGCAAGGTGGTGCCGCTGGCGGTCACTTCGGCCACGCGCTCGTCGCAGTTGCCCAATGTGCCGACGGTGGCCGAGAGCGGGCCGAAGGAGCTGCGCGGCTTCGAAGCCGTCGGCTGGCTCGGCCTGATGGCGCCCAAGGGCACGCCGCCCGAGGTGGTGCAGCGGCTGAACGCCGAGGTGGTCGAGCTGCTGAAGGGCGAGGCGCTGGCGCGCTTCATCCGCGACCGCGGCTCCGAGCCTTCGCCGAGCACGCCGGCCGAGTTCGATCGCTTCGTCGCCAGCGAAATCGTCAAATGGGGCGCCGTGGTGCGCGCCAGCGGGGCCAGCGCCGACTGATTCGTGCGCGACAGCGCCAGCGCCGCGCGCCCGTAAACTGCCGCCGTGCAGTCGCCCCACCCGTTGTCCCACATCGCCCCTGCGGCCGCGCCGCCCGCGCTCACCTCGCGCCAGGCCTGGGCCATGCTGCTCACGCTGGCCAGCGCCTTCACGCTGAGCCAGGCGTTTCGCACGCTGGCGGCCATCATGGGGCCGCCGCTGGCTGCGCAACTGGCGCTGACGCCGCAGCAGCTGGGGCTGTGGGCGGCGGCGTTCCATTTCTCCTTTGGCGTCATGCAGTTGGCGATGGGCGTGTCGCTCGATCTGTACGGCGTGCGGCGCACCATCCTGATGGCGTTTCCGATGGCGATTGCCGGTGCGCTGCTGTCGTCGCAGGCCAGCAGTTACGCGCAGTTGATGGTCGGGCAGATGCTGATCGGCACCGGCTGCGCGCCGGCGTTTTTGGTCTGCACGGTGTTCATCAGCCACCACTTCAGCGCGCAGCGCTTTACCGCCATTTCGGGCCTGATCATGAGCCTGAGCAGCATCGGCGTGCTGGCCACGGCCACGCCGCTGGCCTGGCTGATCGAGGCCAGCGACTGGCGCTGGGGCTTTGGCGTGCTGGCCGGCTGCGCCATGCTGGCCTGGGGCGCCATCTGGTGGCTGGTGCGCGAACCGGCCGCCGCCACGGCCGATGCGCCCGGCGCCGACAAGCCATCGGCCCTGGGCGCGCTGCGCGGGCTGCTGGGCCTGTTCAAGCTGCCGCAGACGCTGGGACTGGTCGCCTACGCGGCGGTGGCATATGCCGGCTTCATCACGCTGCGCGGGCTGTGGCTGGGGCCGCTCCTGGTCGAGCGCCACGGCTTCTCGCTGATCCAGAGCGGCAACGTGGCGCTGGCGATGACCTTAGCCAGCATGGCCAGCCCGGCGCTGTTCGGCCGCATCGACCCCGGCGGCGCACGGCGCGTGCGCTGGCTGCTCGGCTTTGCCGTGCTGGCGGCGCTGATGGTGGGCACCATGGGGCTGGTGCACGTCGCCTGGGCCGACGTGGCGCTGGCGATTGCCTACGGCCTGCTGTCGGGCTACGGCGTGCTGCAGTACGGCTACGTGCGCGACGCCTACCCGGCGCACCTGCGCGGGCGCGCGCTGTCGCTGTTCACCATGGCGATGTTTCTGGGCATCTCGCTCATGCAATGGGCCAGCGGGCTGGCGGCCAGCCTGGCGCCGCGCGCCGGCGTGGAGCCCTTCAGCGCCGCGCTGTTGACCATGAGCGCGCTGCTGCTGGCGGGCGCGCTGGCGTTCTGGAGGCTGCCGCGCGCCGTGACGCCGGCTTGATCGCCGCACCCGCCGTTACACGCGCGGCGGCGTGGCGGGGCATACTGGCCGCACCGTGTGAAGGAGTTTTTGGCCATGCGATTCATCCGCCCCCTCATCACCTGCGTCGGCCTGCTGGCCGCCGCGCTGTCGCTTGCCGGCTGCGGCGCCACGCCGCACAACCCGGACACCGCCGGCGCCTCGGGCGTCACCGTCTACGGCACCGCGGACGCCGGCATCGGCCGCGTGCGCAAGTGATCGCCACAACACCCGTTTGCTTTTGATTTCATAGCTGCTCGCGCACGCCGGTCAAGCGCTAAAGCCACTTTTGATGCGCCGCCTGACCCGTGCCCCCAACGCCGCCATCGCCCGGATCTGGGCCGATCTGCTGTGCGAAGCAGGCTACCCGGCCACCGTGCAGCGCCAGTTCTTGAGCAGCGTGGCCGGCGAGCTACCGCCCGACCAGTGCCTGCCCGAAATCTGGCTGCGACACGACGAGCACCACGCCGCCGCCCGCGCGCTGCTCGATGAACTGGCGCGCGTGCCGCAGCGGCGCTGGCAATGCCCGCAGTGCGGCGAGCAGATCGAGGGCGGCTTCGAGCAGTGCTGGGCGTGCGGCGCGCTCATGCCATCTCTATCGAATTCATAGCTGCTTGCGCTGGCTGGACAAGCCCTGGCGGCTGATTTTTATAGGCAGCCACACAATTTCCCGACATCATCATCCGTTCGGGCTGAGCTTGTCGAAGCCGCTTTGCGCGCCACCAAGTCCTTCCACAAGCCTGTCATGAGCTTGCCGATTGGCTCATGACAAACGGGTGCTGGGTTGCTTTCGGGATGGGCTCTCAAGACTCGGGGCTGATCACTTCCACCGCAGCGGCTCCAGCGCCACGCTGCCGCGCGCGCTGGACAGCGTGAGCACACCCTCTTGCAGCGTCGCCTGCAGCGCCATGCTGCGCTCGGCCAGGCCCGCCAGCGCCTGCGCGTCGGCGGCGGGGATGCGCCAAACCTGCAGCTTGTCCAGCCGCGTCAGCTTGTTCTCGATGCCGCGCCACCACACCTCCGCCGCGGGGCCAAAGGCGTAGACGATGACCGCGTCGGCCTTGCTGCAGGCCTTGGCCAGCGGCTTGTCGTCGAGCTGGCCGACTTCGATCCACAGGCGCGTGCGGCCGGTGAAATCGACCAGTTGCACGTCGGGTTCGTCGGGGCTGGAGAGGCCGGCGCCAAAGCCGATCTTGGCGTCGCCGCCGCACAAGTCCTGCACCTGGTGGGCGTTCAGCGCCAGCGCGGCCAGCCGCACCATCATGCGTTCGTCGGTCTCGCTCGGGTGGCGCGCCAGCGTGAGTTGCAGGTCGGTGTAGCAGCCATGGTCGATGTCGGCGAGCTGCACGTCGGCCTTGAAGATGGTGGATTTCAGGGCCACGGGCTTATTCCAGGTTCAATAGCGGCCTGCGCCCATCACGTAGGGTGGGTGCTTGCACCCACGCAGGCAGCGCGTCGCCAAACACGGTGGGTGCAAGCACCCACCCTACAAAAATCATAGCTGCTGGCGCTTGTCCAGCAAGCGCTGGAGGCCGAAAAGGCTTGAAAAACCGAAGCCTCACACGCGCCGCGCCAGCGCCTCGGCCTGGCCGACGTAGGTGGCGGGGGTCAGCGCCAGCAGGCGGTCTTTCTCGGCCTGCGGGATCTCCAGCGAACGGATCAGCGCGTGCAGCGCCTCGCGCGTCACCGCCTGGCCGCGCGTGGCGTCTTTCAGCTTTTCGTAGGCGCCGGGCACGCCAAAGCGGCGCATCACGGTCTGGATGGGTTCGGCCAGCACTTCCCACGCGGCGTCCAGGTCGTCGGCCAACGCCTGCTCGTTCAATTCGAGTTTGTTCAGGCCCGTCAACAGCGACTGGTACGCCAGCACGGCATAGCCCAGCGCCACGCCCATGTTGCGCAGCACGGTGCTGTCGGTCAAATCGCGCTGCCAGCGGCTGATGGGCAGCTTTTCGCTCAGGTGGCGCAGCACGGCGTTGGCCAGGCCCAGGTTGCCTTCGGCGTTCTCGAAGTCGATGGGGTTGACCTTGTGCGGCATGGTGGACGAGCCGATTTCGCCCGCCTTGGTCTTTTGCTTGAAATAGCCCAGGCTGATGTAGCCCCAGATGTCGCGGCTCAGGTCGATGCAGATGGTGCCCGCGCGCGCCGTGGCGTCAAACAGCTCGGCCATGTAGTCGTGCGGCTCGATCTGGATGCTGTAGGGCTGGAAGGTGAGGCCCAGGCCGGGCTTGGCGGCGTTGGCACCCGGCTCGCCGGCGGCGGGCGATTCGACCACGCGACGGCTGAAGGCCTCCCAGTCGAAGTCCGGCCACGCCGACAGGTGCGCGTTGTAGTTGCCCACGGCGCCGTTCATCTTGGCCAGCAGCTTGACGGAAGCGATGCGCTCACGCGCGGCGGCCAGGCGCACCACCACGTTGGCCAGCTCCTTGCCCACCGTGGTCGGGCTGGCCGTCTGGCCGTGCGTGCGGCTGAGCATGGGCACGGCGGCGTGCGCGTGCGCCAGCTCGCGCAGGCGGGCGATGACGTCGTCCAGGTGCTCCAGCAGCTCCACGCGCCCGGCCTTGAGCTGCAGCGCGTGGCTGGTGTTGTTGATGTCCTCGCTGGTGCACGCGAAGTGCACGAACTCGGCCGCGGCCTCCAGTTCGGGGCGGCCCTCGAACCGGGACTTGATCCAGTATTCGACCGCCTTCACGTCGTGGTTGGTGGTCTTCTCGATCGCCTTGATGGACGCGCCGTCGTCCTCGGAAAAATCGCGCACCAGGCTGGCAAGGTAAGCGCGCGCTTCGCCCGACAGCGGCTTGAATTCGTCGAAGCCCGCATCCGAGAGCGCGATGAACCAAGCCAGCTCGACCTGCACGCGGCGGTGCATGTAGCCCAGCTCGCTCATGATCGGGCGCAGCGCGGCCAGTTTGCCGGCGTAGCGGCCATCGAGCGGAGAAACGGCGGTGAGCGGGGTCAGGGTCATGGGCCAAATTGTAGGAGCCGCGCACGGCGCGCTGTTTCGGCCTGTAGACTGCGCTGAGGGGTGGCCGCATCGCCGCTCGGCTTGCCTCCGATGGCCGAGACGGCGCGTCGCCGCCATCGCCTAGAATGGGGCTGAACCGTTGTTACATTCTTGAACATTCCATGTCCATGCGATTGATCGGCGCCGTCACCAGCCCCTACGTGCGCAAGGTGCGTGTCGTGCTGGCCGAGAAGAAGCTGGACTACAAGTTCCTCCCCGAGAACGTGTGGGCCGACGATACGCAGATCGGCGCTGCCAACCCGCTGGGCAAGGTGCCGTGCCTGGTGATGGACGGGCAGGACGCGGTGTTCGATTCGCGCGTGATCGTCGAATACCTGGACACGCTCTCGCCGGTGGGCAAGCTGATTCCGCCCTCGGGCCGCCAGCGCGTGGAAGTCAAGACCTGGGAAGCGCTGGCCGACGGCCTGATGGACGCCGCCATCCTGGCGCGGCTGGAGCGCACCTGGCCCGGCCGCGCGGAAGGCGAGCGCAGCCAAGCCTGGATCGACCGGCAGATGAAGAAGGTCGACGACGCGCTGACGGCGATGAGCGCTGGCCTGGCCGACAAGCCCTGGTGCTCGCAAGGCGTGCACCTGTCGCTGGCCGACATTGCCGTCGGCTGCGCGCTGGGTTACCTGGACTTTCGCTTTCCGGAGCTGGACTGGCGCGGGCGGCACGCCAATCTGGCGCACTTGCTGGACGACAAGCTGATGCAGCGCCCGAGCTTCGCGGACACCATCCCAAGCTGATCGTTTGCCACAAGCCGTTCGGGCTGAGCCTGTCGAAGCCTTGCTCCCTCAACGCCAAGTCCTTCGACAAGCTCAGGACGAACGGGGTGGAGTCATTTCTGGGGCTTGTTCCCCAAAAAGAAGCGCCGCCAAGGCACGGGGCCCGGGCGGCGCGTTCAGAATAAAAAAGCTGCCGAAGCGACCTGAAACGAAGGAGGAGGAGGGAGGGAGGAGGAAGTGCGCTTCAGGTTTT
>JAGOVZ010000146.1:0-2124 GCA_018060485.1 Ottowia sp.
TGTTCCGCACCGAATTCCTGTTCATGGGGCGCGAAGGCGACCTGCCGGACGAGGACGAGCAGTACGCCGCCTACCGCGCGGCGGTGGAAGGCATGCACGGCCTGCCGGTGACCATTCGCACCGTCGATGTCGGCGCCGACAAGCCGCTGGACGACCGCCGCCCCGACACGCACCTGAACCCGGCGCTCGGCCTGCGCGCCATCCGCTGGAGCCTGTCGGAGCCGGCGATGTTCCTCACGCAACTGCGCGCCATCCTGCGCGCGGCGGCGCACGGGCGCGTGCACCTGCTGATTCCCATGCTGGCGCACGCCGGCGAGATTCGCCAGACGCTGGAGCTGATCGACAAGGCGCGCGCGCAGCTTGACGAGCGCGGCCGCGTGTACGGCAGCGTCAGCCTGGGCGCGATGATCGAGATTCCGGCGGCGGCGCTGTCGATGCGGCTGTTTCTGCGCCACTTCGACTTCTTGTCGATCGGCACCAACGACCTGATCCAGTACACGCTGGCCATCGACCGCGCCGACGAATCGGTGGCGCATTTGTACGACCAGCTGCACCCGGCGGTGCTGCGCCTGGTGGCCGACACCATTGCCGCCGGCGCGCGCGCGGGCAAGGCCGTCAGCGTGTGCGGCGAAATGGCGGGCGACACCAGCGTCACGCGGCTGCTGCTGGGGCTGGGGCTGCGCAGCTTTTCGATGCACCCGTCACAGGTGCTGGCCGTCAAGCAGGAAATCCTGCGCGCCGACGCGGGCAAGCTGCAAGCCTGGGCGCAGGCCGTGCTGGACAGCGACGAGCCGGCCGAGTTGCTGGTGGAATAGCGGCGCCTTCGCCCGCCTGAAACTTCAAGCCAAATATGCCGCTGGCGCTTGTCCATCAAGCGCGAGCAGCTATAAAAATTGGAGTATCACCTGGCGCGCGTGCCGACCACCGCCGCGCCCAGAATCAGCGCCGTGGCCAGCGCGATGTTCCAGCTTAAGGGCCGGCCCGTGGTGACCATCAGGATCAGCGTTGACAGGAGTGGCGTGAGGTAGCTCAGCACGCCGATCTGCCGGGCGTCGCCGCGCTTGAGGGCCGCGTCCCACAAGAAGAAGGCGCCGCCCAGCGGGCCCAGCCCCAGCAGGGCGATCAGCGCCAGGTCGCGCGCCGACAGCGCCACGCTGGGCTCCAGCAGCGCGTGGCACACCAGCGCCAGCACGCCCGACACCACGCCGAACAGGCCGATGGCGGCCGTGGGAAAGGCGCGGCCCGTCATCGACAGGCGCTTGGTCAGCAGCGAATAGGTGGACCACACCACCGCCGCCGCCGCCGCGCAGCCATAGCCCGCGGCGGCCCACGGCCCGGCGCTGGCGCCCGCGCCGCCGCGCCCCACGATGGCGATCGCCGCCCCGGCAAAACCCAGCACCGCCGCCACCATGTGCAGGTGCGTCAGCCGCACGCCCGGCAGCAGCAGCGGCGCCAGAAACACGATGCCCAGCGGCCACAGGTAGTTGACCAGGTTCGCCTCCACCGGCGGCGCCAGCTGCAGCGCGGTGAACAGCAGGAAGTGGTAGCCAAACAGGCCGTACACGCCCAGCGCCAGCGTGGGCCAAGGCACGGCCAGCCGCCGTACGTCAAACCGCACCATGGGCAGCGCCAGCACGCTGCCCAGCAGCAGCGCCAGCCCGGTCAGCAAAAACGGCGGCACGTGCGCCAGCGAAGTGCCCAGCGCGGCCAGCGAAGCCCACAGGCCCACCGCGCCCAGGGCGAGGCCATTGGCCGCCGCAGCGGACGAGGAGGAAGGGCGGGCGGAGGAGGTCAAGGGCGGCGCGGCGCGAGGGCGGTGTAGGTCAGCGATGGGGGCGATGGGCGGACATTGCTTGCGTAAGATAACCGGCTTTCCGCCACCGCCCGCCAGGCCCAGTCGTCTTGCCATGACCTCTCTCACACGCGCCCCACGCGGCCGGATGGCCCGCTCGGTTCGTCGCCCGCGCGTCGCCGCGCTGTGGCTGTCGGCCTGCCTGGCGACGGCGGCGTTCGCTGCTGCGCCTTCGGTGCCCGACACGGCCACGTTCGTCGACAAGGCCAGCGGCGTCACCTACGACTACCCGGCCAGCTTCAAGCTGGACCCGGAGTTCCATGGCTCGCCCG
>JAGOVZ010000146.1:2224-6587 GCA_018060485.1 Ottowia sp.
CGCCTGGTTGCCACGGTGATCGGTGGCAAGACCTACTCTCTGCGCTGCAGCTACCCGGCCGATCTGGCCGCCGAATACGACGCGGTGTGCGACGCCATTCGCGACAGCGCCCGCCTGCGCTGACGGGCCGCTGACCGGCGCCGGTGGCTAGGGCATGCCCCGTCGCCGCAGCGCACAAGTGGCTGTAAGCTGTAGTCACCCACCTCTTCGGGAGCTTGAATTCGATGAAACGTGTTTTGACGGGCGCCCTGTGCGCCGCCACCGTAGCCATGCTGGGTGCCGCGCTGCCGGCCCATGCCCAAAGCGCCGACACGCTGTCCAAGATCAGCAGCAGCGGCAAGATGACGTTTGCCTACCGCGAATCGTCGGTGCCGTTCAGCTACCTGGAAGGCCCGGAGAAGCCCATCGGCTTTGCGGTGGACATCAGCAACGCCATCGCCGACGCGGTGCGCAAGCAGACCGGCAAAAGCAACCTCACCGTGGGCTGGCAGGCCGTGACCTCGGCCAACCGCATTCCGCTGCTGCAAAACGGCACGATCGACCTGGAATGCGGCTCCACCACCAACAACAGCGCCCGCGGCAAGGATGTGGACTTTGCCATCAACCATTTCTACACCGGCACGCGCCTGCTGGTGAAGAAGTCGTCGGGCATCAAGAACTACGCCGACCTGAAGGGCAAGACGGTGGCCATCACCACCGGCACCACCAACATGCAGGTGGTGCGCCGCTACAACGAGGAAAAAGGGCTGGGCATCAACATCGTGTCCACCAAGGACCACGCCGATGCCGCCCTGCTGGTTGAGGCCGACCGCGCCGCCGCTTTCGCGATGGACGACATCCTGCTGTTTGGCCTGAAGGCCAACGCCAAGGACCCGGCTTCGCTGGAAGTGGTGGGCGATTCGCTGCAGGTCGAGCCCTACGCCTGCATGATTCGCAAGAACGACCCGAAATTCAAGGCGCTGGTCGACGGCGTGATCACCGGCATGATGAAGTCGGGCGAGTTTGAAAAGCTCTACAACAAGTGGTTCATGCAGCCGATCCCGCCGCGCAACCAGAGCATCGGCCTGCCGATGAGCAAGGAGCTGCAGGACAACATCAAGGCCCCTTCCGATAAGCCGGCCACCTGATGGTTTGACCCAAAGTCGCAAGGCCCAAGGCCCGCTTCGAGCGGGCCTTTTTTCTGGGCAATCAGGAAAAGCGCAATGCAGGCGTCGCCCCGCGGCAGGCGCGCGCGAGATCAGGCCTCGGCGTCGGCCTTCTTCAAATGGCGGTAAATGGTCTGGCGGCTGATGCCCAGGCGCCGGGCGGCCTCGCTGACGTTGCCGCCGCCATCGGCCAGCGCCTGCGCGATGGCCTGGCGGGCGATTTTTCGCAAGGCCGCCGGCGGCGCGGCTTCCGGTGCTCCGTCAGCTTGGCCCACCGAAATGGCGCGCGTTTCCGCCGCTTTACCGGCGGGCTGCACCCGCGCTGCCGGGCTGGCCAGCGCATCGCGCAGGTCGCTGGCCAGGTGCGGCCAGTCGATGGCCGGCTCGTGCGCCGGGTCGCGCAGCGCGCAGGCGGTTTGCAGCACGCTGGCCAACTGCCGCAGGTTGCCCGGCCATGTGTAGCCGCGCAGCGCGGCCAGCAGATCGGGCGCGATGCGCACGCCGCTGTCGTCCCACTGCGCCAGCATGCGCGTGGCCAGCGCATCGAAGTCCTCGCGCTCGCGCAAGGCGGGCAGCTTCACGCTGAAGCCGTTGAGGCGGTAGTACAGGTCGCTGCGAAAGCGCCCTTCCGCCACCGCGTCGGCCAGCACGCAGTGCGTGGCGCTGACCAAGGCAAAGTCCACAGGCACCGGCGTGCCGCCCAGCGGCGTGACCTTTTTTTCCTGCAGCACGCGCAGCAGCCGGGTTTGCAGCAAAAGCGGCATGTCGCCGATCTCGTCCAGGAAGAGCGTGCCGCCCTCGGCCTCGCGGATGCGGCCCAGGCTGCCGCCCTTTTGCGCGCCGGTGTAGGCGCCGGGGGCGTAGCCGAACAGCTCTGCCTCGATCAGCGATTCCGGGATGGCCGCGCAGTTGACGGCCACGAAGGGCCGGCCGCGCCGCGGCCCGCTGTCGTGGCAGGCCCTGGCGAAGACTTCCTTGCCGACGCCCGATTCGCCCTGGATGAGCAGTGCGATGGGCTTGTCCAGAATGCGGCGCACCTGTTGCGCGGCGCGGCGCCATTGCGCGTCGCCCGTGTCGCTGGCTGCCAGCGCGTCCACGCGAGCCTCGGGAACGACAGTGCGCGCGGGCGTGCGCTGCGCGGGTTGCTCAACCCGCAAGAACATGCGCCGACCGTCCGGCAGGCGCACGGTGTGCGGTTCGCGCCCCGTGCGGGCCAGCAGGTGCGCCAGGCGTTCTTGCAGGCGCGTTTCCAGCTGAAGCGCAAAGAAGTCGTGCGGCGCCAGGCGCAGGGCGCGAATCGCTTCCTGGTTGGCGCCCAGCAGCGTGCCGCTTTCTGACAGCACCACGATGCCCTCGGCTGGCGTGTCCAGCCCTTCGGCGGCGCTGTGCAGGTGCACGCGCACCGCATCGCGGTAACGTGCCTTGAGCCAGTTGTTTTCGATCAGCCGCGCCGCGCTGCTGGCCAGCCCCAGCGCGTGCATGTGCGATGCGCGCTCGTCGCCCGAAATGTCGATGGCGCCGGCCACGGCACCCTGCGCGGTGAAGATGGGCGCGGCCGAGCAGTGCAGGAAGGCGTTACGTTCCAGATAGTGCTCGCCAGCGCGCACCTGCAGCGCGCTGGCGTCTTCAATGGCGGTGCCGATGGCGTTGGTGCCCCGCACCGATTCGCGCCAGGACGCGCCGGTGCGCAGCTCCACCCGCTGCGCCTTGGTCAAAAAGCCGTGGTCGCCCACCGTGTGCAGCAGCATGCTGTCTACGTCGGCCAGCACCACCATGCAGTCGCCGCCGCGAATCTGGCCGTACATGAAGTCCATCACCGGGCGGGCGAAAGACAGCATCTGCGCGTTTTGCTCCAGCGATTGCGACAGGCTCAGCCCGCCCGCGGGCTCGGCCAGCTCGCGGCCGCCGAAAGGCGGCAAGCCTGCGTGCAGGCTGCGCTGCCAGGAGCGCGCCAGGCGGTCGTTCAACGCGCTGGGCAGGCAGGCACCGTGGTCCAGCAGGTGCCGGCGTGCCAGCTGCAGGCTGTCGGTCGCAATACCCATGGCTGTCTGTCTCCTGATCGGCCTGCCGAGGGGCGGCATGGCGGGTGTCGGGTGCCCGTGCGCACCGGCGTTCAAGCGCGCGGTCGGTGGGCTGTGCCAGTCTATCGGAGCGGCGCGGGGTATGAAATGCCCCTGCTCGGATGTGACGTTCCAAATTGTCCGGGCCTGTCACGCCCGCTGTTCCATAAAGTGACATTGCCCCGGGGCCAAGCCAAGCCACAGGGCTGCCAATTACAGGGTAAACCCGCGCTTTTGGCCCAGGTGTGCCAAGCTGGCACGGCCTGTGTATCTGTGCCTGCAGCCGACCCGCCTTGGGCGGCCGCATACCTACCTCTCAGGAGACAAGACCATGGACATGTTTGAGCTCAAGCGTTTCGGCCTCGAAGCCGCCTACCCCTACAAACAGCAGTACGACAACTACATCGGCGGCCAATGGGTGCCCCCGTCGGCTGGCCGCTACTTCGAAAACGTCTCCCCCATCACCGGCAAGCCCTTCACCAAGGTCGCCCAGTCCGACGCCGAGGATGTGAACCGCGCCCTGGACGCCGCCCACGCCGCACAGGCCGCCTGGGCCAAGACCTCGGTCACCGAGCGCTCCAACATCCTGCTGAAGATCGCCGACCGCATGGAGCAGCATCTGCAGACGCTGGCCATCGCCGAAACCATCGACAACGGCAAGCCGCTGCGCGAGACCATGGCGGCCGACATTCCGCTGGCCATCGACCATTTCCGCTACTTCGCGGGCGCCATCCGCGCGCAGGAAGGCGGCATCTCCGAGATCGACGAAACCACGGTTGCATACCACTTCCATGAGCCCATCGGCGTGGTGGGCCAGATCATCCCCTGGAACTTCCCGCTGCTGATGGCTTCGTGGAAGCTGCCGCCCGCGCTGGCCGCCGGCTGCTGCGTGGTGATGAAGCCCGCCGAGCAAACGCCCGCCTCCATCATGGTGCTGATGGAGCTGATTGGCGACCTGCTGCCGCCCGGCGTGGTCAACATCGTCAACGGCTTCGGCAAGGAAGCGGGCGAGGCGCTGGCCACCAGCACGCGCATTGCAAAAATAGCCTTCACCGGCTCCACCCCCGTGGGCCAGCGCATCCTGCGCGCGGCGGCCGACAACCTGATCCCCTCCACCGTCGAGCTGGGTGGCAAGAGCCCCAACATCTTCTTTGCCGA
>JAGOVZ010000147.1:0-2920 GCA_018060485.1 Ottowia sp.
GGCGCGAAGGTGATGGGGTTTTTCAGCGCCTTGCCCATCCAGTCTTGCAGCGCGGGCAGGCCCTTGTCTTCATAGGCGCCACTGGACGCGCGGTCGCTGATGGAGACGATGCCGATGGTGACGGGGTCGGGTGAGTTCATGGCGGATGACGAAATGACTTCACCGCTGACGCGGTGTCAATGACGAAAGGAGGCGGAGGTCATGGCGCGCAGCGCCTTCATGCGGCCGCGCCAGCGACGGTGTCATTCTGTCATGCGTCAGCCGGCCCGGCTGTCGTCGGTGTAGCCCGCGTCTTCGGCGTCGATGGCTTGCACCTGCGGCGTGCCGGCTTCGGCGCGGGTCAGCGCGTCGCGCACCAGCTGAAACAGCTCGCGGTACGCGCGGCCCTGGCGCGCCGCCTGGCCGGTGGCTTCGGCCACGCGGGCGTCGGTGGGGGCGGGCGCGTCCTTGCGCGCCTGGCGCACCAGCGCGCGCAACTGCTGCACGTCGGTGTCGGGGTATTGCGTGACCCAGGCGTTCACGGCGGCGTCTTCGGCGATCAGGCGGTCGCGCCAGTTTTCGGCCGCGTGCAGGCGCAGCGTGTCGGCGGCCGAGCCCTTGCGCTGCACTTCGAGCGCGGCGCGCACGGCGTCGATCTGCTCGTCTTCCAGTTGGCGCATCAGCTTGCCGACCAGCTGGGCCTGGCGGCGCCGGCCTTCGAAGTTGGTGATGCGTTTGAGTTCGGCCAGCGCGTCGATCAGCTTGGGCGGCAGATCGAGCGGTTCGAACAGGTCGCGCCGCAGTTCCAGCAGGGCTTCGCCCAGCGCCTGAAGTTCGGCGCTTTGCGCCTTCAACTCGGTCTTGCTGGGCGCGTCGCCGCCCTTCAGTTCGCGCTTGAGCTCCAGGTCCAGTTCGCTGCCTTCGGCAACGAAGTGGCCGCGCACGAAATAGCCTTTCTTGGGTTTGCGGGACATGGTGTGGTTCAGGGTAGGTGGCGGCGACGCAGTGCGCTTTTATTTTTGTAGCTGCTCGCGCTTTTCAGGCGTGCGCTGCGGGCCGATTTTACCCGTCAAGCGCGGCGCGAAAGCGACCGCTTGCGACGGGCACCGCCATGGCGCGAGCCGACGCCTAGAATAGCCGTCACCATGCAAGATCACTCCAAGCCCCAAGCGGGCTTTTCTTATTCGCGCGCATTCTTCGAAGAGCTGGTCGACACCGCCATGGCGCACGCCAGGAAGCTGGGCGCCAGCGATGTGGGCGCCGAGGCGTCGGAAGGCTCGGGCCTGTCGGTCAGCGTGCGCAAGGGCGAGATGGAGACGGTGGAGCGCAACCGCGACAAGTCGCTGGGCGTGACGGTGTACCTGGGCCAGCGGCGCGGCAACGCCAGCACGTCGGATTTTTCGCGCGCCGCCATCGAGCAGACGGTGCAGGCGGCCTACGACATTGCCCGCTTCACCGCCGCCGACCCGGTGGCGGGCCTGCCGGATGAGGCCGACATCGCCCGCCCCGCCGAGCAGCGCGACCTGGACTTGTTCCACCCCTGGCCGATCACCAGCGAGCAGGCGGCCGAGATGGCGCTGGTGTGCGAGGCGGCGGCGTTTGATGTGGACAAGCGCATCGCCAACAGCGAAGGCGCGGGCGTGTCGGCGCAGCAAAGCCACTTCTTCAGCGCCCACACGCACGGTTTTCGCGGCGGCTATGCGTCGTCGCGCCACAGCATTTCGGTGGCGCCGATTGCCGGCAAGGGCAATGGCATGCAGCGCGATTACTGGTACAGCTCGGAGCGCAACGCCTGCGACCTGGCGGCGCCCGAAGCGGTCGGCCGCTACGCCGCCGAGCGCGCGCTCAGCCGCCTGAAAAGCCGCAAGATCGCCACGCGCGAATGCCCGGTGCTGTTTGAATCGCCGCTGGCCGCTGGCTTGCTGGGCGGCTTTGTGCAGGCGGTGAGCGGCGGCGCGCTGTACCGCAAGACCTCGTTTCTGGTCGATTCGCTGGGCAAGCCGGTGTTTCCCAAGCACATCGACGTGCATGAAGACCCGTTTGTGGTGGGCGGCAAGGGCTCGTCGCCGTTTGATGAAGAGGGCGTGCGCGTCAAGGCGCGGCAGGTGGTGGATGGCGGGCGCGTGGAGGGCTATTTCCTCAGCACCTATTCGGCGCGCAAGCTCGGCATGAAGACGACCGGCAACGCGGGCGGCTCGCACAACCTCACGCTGACGTCGCGCCAGACGCGCGCGGGCGACGATCTGGACGCCATGCTGCGCAAGCTGGGCACCGGCCTGTTCGTGATCGAGCTGATGGGGCAGGGCGTGAACTACGTCACCGGCGACTACTCGCGCGGCGCCAGCGGCTTCTGGGTCGAGAACGGGCGCATCGCCTACCCGGTGCAGGAGATCACCATCGCCGGCAACCTGAAGCAGATGCTGGCCGGCATCCAGGCCGTGGGCGCCGACGCCTACACGTATGGCGGCAAGACGGTGGGCTCGGTGCTGATCGACCGCATGATGGTGGCGGGCAACTGAAGGCTCGCGCGCGCTGCGCTGCGGCGCTGGCGCGATCAACGTCAAATACGGCGCTGGCGCTTGTCCATCAAGCGCCGGAAGCTATCAAAAACAAAGCATCCACAAGACTTCAGTGCTCCACCGGCACGAAGCGCCGGCGCTCGTCGCCATCGCGCATCGGCCGGCGCGGTTCGCCCGGCGGCTGGGCGCGCGGGTCACGCTGGGGCATCGGGCGCTGCTCCATCATCGGCGCCATGCGCGGCTCGCGCATCGGCATGGCGGGGCGTTGCTCCATGGGGCGCGGCTGGCTGCCCAACTCGCCAGAGCCTGGTTGCGGCGACCAGGGTCGCTGCTGCGGCGGCATGGGCGGCGCGGGACGTTGTTCGCGCGGCGGCTGTGGCGCGGCGGCCGGCGGGTAGATGGGCTGCATCGGGCGCACGGGC
>JAGOVZ010000147.1:3020-6572 GCA_018060485.1 Ottowia sp.
GGCGGCACCACGCGGCCACCGCCCAGCAGGCCCGGCGGCAGGCGGTGGGCGTCGCCGAAGTGCGGTCGCCGGCCGCGGTCGCCGCCGAACTGATCGACCGGCGCCACGCTGATGGCGTTGGGCCGGTGTTGAAAGTGGTACACGTTCGGCGTGCGATAGCGCCCGTCACCCCAGTTCAGGCGGCCACGGTAGCGGTCGCTGGCGTGGTAGTGCGGCGTCCAGTATTCGCCCGGCGCGAGCGGAAACCACGCCGCGCCCGGGCCGCCGCCCAGCGACACGCCCCAGCTGCCGCCGCCTGCCGCGTCGCCCATGAAGGCGACCAGCGCCGGCGCGTACACCGGGCGCGGGCCGAAGTGGCCCGGCACCCAGGCCCAGCGCGGGCCGATCTGCGCCCAGCGGCCGTAGTGCGAGGGCGCAAAACCCCAGGGCGCGTCGTCGATCCAGGTCCAGCCCCAGGGCTCGACCCAGGCCCAGCGGCCATAGCGGTAGGGCGCCCAGTCGGCTACGGTGACCTGCGGGTACCACACGGCGCCGTAGGTGGCGTCTTGCGACCACTCGCCATAGGCGTCGAGCTGCTGGTAGCCCGGCAGGTCGCGCGGCACGAACTGGGCCGAGGGCGAGCGGTCTTCCAGCGCGTCGCGCGCGGCCACCCACTGGTCAAACGCGTCGCGCTGCGCCGGGCCGGCCTGGGTGACGACCAGCGCGCGCCCGCTGTAGAGCACCTGCTGGCGCGCGCCGACGTTGGAGACTTGCCCCGATTCGCCGTACACGCTGGCGGCGCCCGCGTGCACCGTCAGCCGCGTGGTGTCGGCGCGCGGGTCGACGTCGATGCGGTATTCGCCCGGCTGCGTGGCCACCACGGCCAGCTGCGGGGTGTCGACTTCCACCCGCTCGCCGGGGCGCAGCTGGCGCACGCGCAGGGACACGCTGCCGTCCATCAGCGCCACCTGCGCGGTGTCGTCGTCCAGCTCGGTCACGCTCAGATCGGCGCTGCGGGTCAGCCGGATGGCGAGCGAGCCGCTGTGCAGCTCGGTGCGGCCGTTCGGGTCGGTCACGATGCGCGTGCCGTTGGTCACCGGCCAGTTGATGCCGGCCGGCGCGAAGTTGCGGCCATCGGTGGCGAGCTGCGCCGCGCCTTCTTGCGCGCTGATGTAGGCCACGCGCGCCGGTGGGTCGGCTTGCGCCGTGGCCAGCAGCGGCGCGGCCAGCAGGGCGGCGGCCAGCCAGCGGCGCCAGGGGGAGGATTCGCGCATCGTCATGAGGTGAGCCGGTGAACGGGAACGGCGTGTTCCCACACCTCACCTAACGCGCGGCGGTGCGATTCGGTTTGCCGCGCTGGCGCCCGGCGTGCAAAGCTGGAGGTTCGGGGTGCAAGCGAATGTTGCGGGTGTGCGCGGGCGTGGTGTGGCTTGAATATCAATCAAATACGCCGCTGGCGCTTGTCCAGCAAGCGCGAGCAGCTATCAACTTGATATTTATGGCGTGGCTTTTGATCAGCCCGCCAGCGCCGCCTTGACCGCCGCGCTGACCGCACCCATGTCCGCCTTGCCGGCCAGCCGCTGCTTGACGGCGCCCATCACCTTGCCCATGTCGCCCGGCCCGCTGGCACCCAGCTCGGCCACGATGGCTTTCACTTCGGCGGCCACTTCATCGGCCGACAGGCGCGCGGGCAGGTAGACCTGCAACACCTTCATCTCGGCTTCTTCGATGTCCACCAGGTCTTGGCGGCCGGCCTTGTTGAAGGCGTCGATGCTGTCCTTGCGCTGCTTGATGAGCTTGTCGACGATGGCGATCACCATCGCGTCGTCCAGCGTCACGCGCTCGTCCACCTCTTTTTGCTTCATCGCCGCCTGCAGCAGGCGGATGGTGCCCAGGCGCCCGCTGTCCTTGGCGCGCATGGCGGTTTTCATGTCTTCGGTGATCTGGTCTTTGAGGCTCATGGCGTGTGTCTCGTCAAAACGGCGATTGTCTTACACCGCCTCCAGCGCCAGCAGCTCGGCCACCGTCTGGCGGCGGCGGATCAGGCGCGCCGCGCCGCCATCGACCAGCACCTCGGCGGCCAGGCCGCGCGTGTTGTAGTTGCTCGACATGCTGGCGCCGTAGGCACCCGCGTCGTGGATCACCAGCAGGTCGCCCACTTGCGCCTCGGGCAGCGCGCGCGTCAGCACCACGCCGCCCTCGGCCTGCGTGAACACGTCGCCCGATTCACACAGCGGGCCGGCGACCACGGTCTCGCGCAGCGGGCGTTGGCTGATCGGCGGCGTGTTGCTGCCCGCGATCAGGCTCATGCCGTGGTGCGCGCCGTACATGGCCGGGCGCATCAGGTCGTTGAAGCCCGCATCCACCAACGTGAAGCGCTGGCTGCCCTGCGACTTGACGGCGCGCACCTCGGTCAGCAGCACGCCGCTTTCGGCCACCAGGTAGCGGCCCGGCTCGATCTCCAGCGCCACCGGGCGGCCCAGCAGCGCGGCCACTTCGCGCCGGGCGGCGTCCCACAGGCTGAAGTAGTGCGCGGTGTCGATGCGGGGCTGATCGGCCTGGTAGGGAATCGACAAGCCGCCGCCCGCTGAAATCGCGTGCAAGTCGGGCAGCCGCGCCGCGCCCGCCTGGGCCACCAGCTGCACCATCGTCCGGCAGACCTGCTGCAAGTGCCCGTAGTCCACGCCCGAGCCGATGTGCATGTGCAGCCCCACCAGCTTGAGGCCGTGCTGCTGCACCGCATCCAGCGCCTCGCCCAGCGCGGCGTGCCAGATGCCGTGCTTGCTGTGTTCGCCGCCGGTGTTGGTCTTGTTGCTGTGGCCGTGGCCAAAGCCGGGGTTGATGCGCAGCCACACGGCGTGGCCGGGCGATGCCGCGCCCAGCTGGTGCAGCATGTCGATGGAGCCGGCGTTGACCGGCACGCGGTGGCGCACCACGGTGGCGAGGGTCTCGGCGTCCAGCAGATCGGCGGTGAAAACCATGGCGCTGGCCGTGGAGCCGGGCATGGGATCGGCCGTGTAGCCCGCCGCCAGCGCGCGCTCGATCTCGCCGCGCGACACGGCATCGACCGCCACGCCTTGTTCGCGCATCAGCTTGAGCAGGCTCAGGTTGGAGTTGGCCTTTTGCGCATAACGCACCGTGTCGAACGCGCGCAGCTCGGCAATGCGCTGGCGGATGGTGGCGGCGTCGTACACCCACAGCGGCGTGCCGTGCTGGCGGGCGAGGGTGGTGAGCAGGTCGTCAGAAAAAGGATCCATGCGCCGATGATCGGGCCAAGCAGACATTCGTCAAAATAGCTGTTTTTTCAGTCTGAATTCATTTTTGATATGCCCGACGCTGAATCTGCCGATCTGATCGACCAGCTCTCACATCGCCACATCGAGGTATTCCGCGCCGTCATGCAGGCCGGCCAGGTCACGCGTGCGGCCGAGGCGCTGCGCAGCTCGCAGCCCACCGTCAGCCGCGAACTGGCGCGCCTCGAACACATCCTGGGCTACGCGCTGTTCGACCGCATCCAGGGCCGCCTGCGCCCCACGGTGCGGGCGCGCGCGCTGTACGACGAGGTGGAACGCG
>JAGOVZ010000148.1 GCA_018060485.1 Ottowia sp.
TGCCTCATCGGCCTGGCCCTCGGCTGGCCGCTGGCGGTGCCCGTGCTGTGCGCGGTGGCGCTCATCACCGGCCTGATCGCGCCCATCAGCCTGGCAGAACAGATCGACATGGCCCTGTGGCTCGGCATCGTGCCCGCCACGCTCTCGTTCGGCCTCGGCATGGCGCTGCGCCGCTGGGTATCGAAGAACCTGTTCGTCTACATCCTGGGCCGCGCGTTTCTGGGCACCGCGCTGTGCATGTTTGCCAGCGGCGCGCTCGCCCACTGGACCGGCCACGCGCTGGCGGCCACGGTGGAGCCTGAACTGGCCCTGGTCGCGCGCTGGCTGATCGCCTGGGGCGACGCCTTCGTGACCGGCATGATGGCCGCCATCTGCGTCGCCTTTCGCCCGCAGTGGCTGGCCACCTGGTCGGATCGGCTCTACGTGGCCCCACCCGCGCCGCCCGCGGCCTGAGCGCCAGCGCCAAAGGCACAATGGCGCCCGCCATGACCGCTCGCCGCTTTCACCCCCTGCGCCCCTTTTTGACCGGCATGCTGGCGCTGCTGCCACTGGCCGCCACGCTGGTGCTGCTGGTGTGGGCCACGCGCCTGGCGGCCGAATGGCTGGGGCCGAGCAGCCTGCTGGGCAGCTTGCTGACGCGCATCGGCGTCGGCTTTGGCCCCGGCGCCGCGCTGCCCAGCTACCTGATCGGGCTGCTGGTGGTGCTGGCGCTGGTCTACGGCTTTGGCTTGCTGGTCGAAACCGGGCTGCAGCGCGGGCTGGACAGCGTGATCCAGGCCATGATGCGGCGCATCCCGGTGGTGCGCACGGTGTACGACATCGCGCACCGGCTGGTCGGTCTGTTCAGCAAGCCGAAGGACGAAGGCGTCAAGTCGATGCGCCCGGTGTGGCTGCATTTTGGCGGCCCGCCCGCCGAGGGCCAGCCTGCCGATTCAACGGTGGTGCTGGGCCTGCTGACCACGCACGAGCCGGTGCTGCTGGGCGGCCAGCCTTTTCATGGCGTGCTGGTGCCGACGGCGCCGGTGCCGGTCGGCGGCGGCCTGCTGTTCGTGCCCGCGCACTGGGTGTTGCCGGCAGATCTCGGCATCGAGGCGGTGACCAGCATCTACGTCTCGATGGGCGTGACGGCCAACCAGTACCTGGGCGCGCAAGCCGCGCCACCGCCGCCCGACCGCGCTTGAGTGGCGTGGTCACCGCCCTTGCGCGGGATCAATACGCGCGGCACGCCAAAAGATCACACTCAGATCATTGCCTCTCATCAGAAAGGACGTGATCGTGAAACTTTGGCAAGACCTTTTCGGCACCGACTACGGGTTGATGAGCATCTCCGGCCTGTTGTTCATCGTCTTCATGGCGTTTTGGTTCGTGCGCTTCTTTCTGCGCAAGATGGCCGAGCCGCCACCGAAGATTTAAGCCTTTTTGACCTCCAGCGCCCGTCCAGTGTGCGCCAGCAGCTATCTTTTAAATAGCAATCAGCCGACCGATTCGGCCTCTTGAAGCGCGCGCCACATGACCTTGCCCGAGCCGCTCTTGGGCAGCGCATCGGCAAACTGCACCACGCGCGGCACCTTGTACACGGCCATGTTGTCGCGGCACCAGTCGATGATGTCCTGCTCGCTCACCTGCCCCTGGTGGCTGGGGCGCAGCACCACCACGGCCTTGACCGATTCGCCGCGGTAGGCATCCTTGGTGGCGATGATGCAGGCCTCCTGAATCGCCGGGTGGCGGAACATCAGCGCCTCCACCTCGGCCGGCCACACCTTGTAGCCTGACGCATTGATCATGCGCTTGAGCCGGTCGGTGATGAAGAAGTAGCCATCGTCATCCACCCGCCCCAGATCGCCCGAGCGGAAGAAGCGCTTGCCCTCCAGCTCGAAAAACGCCGCCTCGGTGGCGTCGGGCCGCTTCCAGTAGCCCTGAAAAACCTCGGGTCCATGAATCACGATCTCGCCCTGCTCGCCCTGCGGCACCTCTTGCAGCGTCTCGGGGTCGACCACGCGCGCATCGGTGCTCATGAACGGGATGCCCAGACACTGCTGCTTGGGGTGATCGACCGGGTTCTGGTGCGAAGGCGCTGCGGTTTCGGTCAGGCCGTAGCCTTCGCAATAAGCCAGCCCGTACACGTCGAGCAGCCGCTGCGCCACCGCCTGCGGCATGGCGGCGCCGCCGCCGCCAATCGTCTTCAGGCTCGACAAGTCGAAGCTGGCGAAATTGGGGCTGGCCAGCAGGTCGATCACCATGGTCGGGATGTTGCTCCAGGCCGTCACGCGCCAGCGCGAAATCAGGCGCCCGGCCAGCTCGCGGTCCCAGCGCGGCATGACCACCATGGTCGAGCCGGCGTACACCGCCGCCTGCATGATGGCCACCAGGCCGGTGATGTGGAACATCGGCACCACCACCAGGCCAATGGTCTCCGACGTGCCACCGCCCCACATCGCGCAGGCGACCGCGTTGTGCATCACGCTGGCATGCGTGTGCATGCAGCCCTTCGGCAACCCGGTGGTGCCGCTGGTGTAGGGCAGGATGGCCAGGTCGGCCGGGCCGGCGGTGGTGTCGGCCAGCGGGCCGCTGAAGGCCAGCGCGTCTTTCCACGCCAGCGCCTGGCCGCCGGCCAGCGCGGGCAGCGCGTGGGGCGTCAGCAGCCAGTCGCGCCAGGCGGCGGGCGGGGCGTCGTCGCCCTCGATGTTGCCGTCAAAGCCGTCGGTGAACTGGGTGACGATCAGGTGCTGCAGGCGCTGCTCGGGCGGCAGCGCATCGCTGGCGGCGGCCATCTCGCCGGCCAGGTCGGCGGTGGTGATGGCGACTTTCGCATCGGGGTCGGTGATGTAGTGCTTCAGCTCCTCGGCGCGGTTCATCGGGTTCACCGGCACCACCACCGCATCGGCGCGCAGGATGGCAAAGTGCGCCACGATGAGCTGCGGGCAGTTCTGCATGTTCAGCACCACGCGGTCGCCCTTGCTGACGCCCAGCGCCTGCAACTGCGCCGCCAGCCGCTCGGCATCGTGCTTGAGCTGCGCCCAGCTCATGACGCGGCCGAAGAACACGATGGCCGCCTTGTCCGGGTAGCGCATGGCGCTCACCGCCAGGTTTTGCCACAGAGAGGTGGCGGGCGGCGTGATGGCGTGCGGCAGGCGCGCAGGCCAGAACTTGTGGTGCGGGCGCATGGGTGTTGTCTCCTGAAAAACGGTGTTCGCGCGGCGCCATCCTAGCGCGGTGCAGGCATGCGATGGCCCGCGCATTTGTCGCCGCCGCGACGGCGCCGCGCTAGCATGCGGGCCGAACCGTCAGGAGCCGCCATGCACGCCATCACCCTCGCCCGCCAGTTGCTCGTCGCCACCTTGCTGGGCGCCGCCACACTGGCGCACGCCTTCGACCTGCAAGGCCACCGCGGCGCGCGCGGGCTGGCGCCCGAGAACACGCTGGCCGCCTTCGACCGCGCGCTGGCCGAGGGCGTGAACACGCTGGAGCTGGACATCATCCTCAGCGCCGACGGCGTGCCGATGATCGTGCACGACCCGTTTCTGCCACCCGACATGACGCGCAACGCACAAGGCCAGTGGCTGCCCACGCCGACGCCGCTGATCCGCACGCTGACCCTCGCCGAGCTGCAAACCTACGACCTCGGCCGCGTGCGCGAAGGCAGCCGCACGGCGCGCGACTTTCCGCAGCAAAGGCCGCAGGACGGCGAGCGCATGCCCACGCTGGCGCAGCTGTTCGAGCGCGTGAAAGCGCTGGGCGCCGCCGACGTTCGCTTCAACATCGAGATCAAGACCAACCCCGACAAGCCGCAAGACACCGCCGCGCCAGATCAGTTCGTCAGCGCCATCCTGGCCGTGGTGCGTGCCGCCGACATGCAGCATCGCGTGCTGCTGCAAAGCTTCGACTGGCGCCCGTTGAAGCTCGTGCAGCAGCAGGCGCCCGACATCCCCACCGCCTACCTCACGGTCGAAACCCGCAACGCCAACAACGCCGCCGCGCCCGCGTGGACGGGCGGCCTGAAGCGCACCGATTACCCCTCCATCCCCCACATGGTGCAAGCCGCCGGCGGCAAGCTGTGGACGCCCAACTTCGCCAGCCTGAACCAAGCCGCGCTGCGGCAGGCACAGCAACTGGGCCTGAAAGTGATTCCGTGGACGGTGAATGAGCCCGCCGACATGGCGCGGCTGATCGACTGGGGCGTGGACGGCCTGATCACCGACTATCCGGACCGGGCGCGCGCCGTCATGCGCGACAAAGGCATGGCGCTGCCGGCTGCGATTCAAGGCGCCAAGACTATCAATTGAATAGCTGCTCGCGCTTGTTCCTCAAGCGCTGGAGGCCGAAAATGCTTGAAGCGCGCCAAGCATGACAAGGCAGCCTCGGCGATTTTCTGGTTGTCATCGAGGGCTTTCTTCGGCGTGGTGGGCCCTCACCCCCCTTCGACAAGCTCAGGACAGGCCAAGCCTCTCTCAGAGGGAGAGGGAGCAAGACAATCCTGCGTGAAGCAGCAGGGTCGATGGTTCACGGGCCGAGCGAAGCGATGGCCCGGATGGACTTCAAACCCCTTTCTGGCCGTGCCGAGAAGCGCAGGGCGTGGGGCGGGCGGGCAGCGCAGCAGGCCCGCATCGTGCTCTGACCCGCTGCCGCTGTTTGAGCGAAGAGAACGCAGTGAATGCAGCGAGTTCGGCAGCGCCGCCCCACGACCGAGCATCGCAGGCTGCCCGCAGGGCCACGGCCAGTGGGGCCGCCTTTTCTTTGGTTACTTTCTTTTGGCGGAGCAAAAGAAAGTGACTGCGCCGCCGGGGGCACATCCCGGCCGACAGCGCCTCCAATCAAGCACCGCCAGCCAGGCAAAAAAACCTAAACCGCCGCGTCGTCCTCTTCCCCCGTCCGAATCCGCACCACCCGCTCCACCGACGTGACAAAAATCTTGCCGTCACCGATCTTGCCGGTGCGCGCCGCCTTGACGATCGCGTCCACACAACGTTCGACGTCGCCCTCGCTCACCACCACCTCGATCTTCACCTTGGGCAGAAAGTCCACCACGTACTCGGCGCCGCGGTACAGCTCGGTGTGCCCCTTCTGGCGGCCGAAGCCTTTGACCTCGGTCACCGTCAGGCCGGTCACGCCAACCTCGGCCAGCGCCTCGCGCACCTCCTCCAGCTTGAAGGGCTTGATGACGGCGGTGATCTGCTTCATGGCATGGGCTCCTGTGCGGATTTGAATGAAATCAGGCGCCAGCGCTTGATGGGCAAGCGCCAGCAGCTATCAACTTCAGAGCATCAAGCCCTGAACTTGTTGGTCATAGGATAACGCCAGTCCTTGCCAAAACCGCGGTGCGTCACGCGCGTGCCCACGGCCGACTGCTGGCGCTTGTATTCGTTGATCTTGATCAGGCGCGTGACCAGTTCCACATCGTCCGGCTTGAAGCCCTCGGCCACCAGCTCGGCCACACCCATGTCGTTTTCCATGTAGCGCTCGATGATCGCGTCCAGCACCTCGTACGGCGGCAGGCTGTCCTGGTCGGTCTGGTCGGCGCGCAGCTCGGCGCTGGGCGGGCGGGTGATGATGCGCTCGGGAATCGGGTTGGCGCCGGTCTTGAACGGGTCGTGCGCGTTGCGCCAGCGTGCCATCTCGAACACCTTGGTCTTCACGACGTCCTTGATCGGCGCAAAACCGCCGCACATGTCGCCGTACAGCGTGCAGTAGCCGGTGGCGTATTCGCTCTTGTTGCCGGTGGTCAGCACCATGTGGCCGAACTTGTTCGACAGCGCCATCAGCATCACGCCGCGGATGCGGGCCTGGATGTTTTCCTCGGTCGTGTCCTCGGGCTTGCCGGCAAACAGGGGGCTGAGCGACGCCTTGAAGGCCTCGAACTCCGGCAGGATCGAGATTTCGTCGTAGCGCACGCCCAGCCGCCGCGCCATCTCGCGCGCGTCTTCCAGGCTGATGCCGGCCGTGTAGGGCGAGGGCATCATCACGCAGTGCACCGCGTCCTGGCCCAGCGCATCGACGGCAACCGCCAGCACCAGCGCCGAATCGATGCCGCCCGACAGGCCCAGCGCCACCGACTTGAAGCCGTTCTTGCGCACGTAGTCGCGCAGGCCCAGCACCAGCGCGTCCCACAAATCGGCATTGTTGTCGCGCGCGGGGGCCGTGGTCGCTCTCAATTGCAGAGCGTCCTGCGCACGCTCCACCTCGACAAAGAACAGTTTCTCTTCAAAACTCGGCGCCCGGCCGACCAGTTGCGCATCGGCACCCACGGCAAACGACTGTCCTTCGAACACCACTTCGTCCTGCCCGCCCACCAGGTGCGCATAGACCAGCGGCAGGCCGCTGGCGCGCACGCGCTCGATCATCATCGCCTCGCGCTCGTAGCCCTTGCCGACGTGGAAGGGCGAGGCGTTCATGACGGCCAGCAGCTCGGCGCCCGCCTCTTTCGCCAACTCGGCCGGTTCGTCGAACCAGGCGTCTTCGCAGATCAGCAGGCCCACGCTCACGTCGCCGGCCTGAAACACGCAGGTGCCCTGCCCCGGCGTGAAGTAACGCCGCTCATCGAACAGCTGGTAGTTGGGCAGCAG
>JAGOVZ010000149.1:0-1291 GCA_018060485.1 Ottowia sp.
GGCACCATCATCGACGACCTGATGTTCGTCAACTGGGGCGACCCTGCCGACACCACCGGCGAGAGCCGCCCCCGCGCCTCCGGCGAGCGCGAGGGGCCGCAGCTGTTTGCCATCGTCAACGGCGCCTGCAAGGCCGGCGACATCGCGCACCTGCAAGCAAAGATCGGCGACCGCTGCCAGGTGCTGCCCATGCCCGAGCGCGCCCTGCTCGCCCTGCAAGGCCCCAAGGCGGTCGATGCATTGCAGCGCATGGTGCCGGGCGTCGAGAAACTCGTCTTCATGACCGGCGGCGCCTTCGCCTGGAACGGCACCGACCTGTACATCACGCGCAGCGGCTACACCGGCGAAGACGGCTTCGAGATTTCCATCCACGGCTCGCAGGCCGAAGCCTTCGCGCGCGCGCTGCTGGCCGAGCCGGAAGTCGCGCCCATCGGCCTTGGCGCGCGCAACTCGCTGCGCCTGGAAGCCGGCCTGTGCCTGTACGGCAACGACATCGACACCACCACCACGCCGGTCGAAGCGGCGTTGAACTGGGCGATGCAAAAGGTACGCCGCACCGGTGGTGAGCGCGCCGGTGGCTTCCCTGGCGCCGACAAAGTGCTGGCGCAACTGGACGGCTCGCAGCCACCTAAGCGCAAGCGCGTCGCCCTCATCGCCAAGGAGCGCGTGCCGGTGCGCGAACCCGCACCGCTCGAAAACATGGACGGCCAAACCATCGGCCAAGTCACCAGCGGCCTGATCAGCCCCACGCTGAACCAGCCCATCGCCATGGGCTACGTGCAGCCCGACTACGCCACCGTCGGCACCGAGCTGTTTGCCATGGTGCGCGGCAAGCCGGTGCCCATGGTCGTCAGCAGCACGCCCTTCGTGCGCACGCGTTATCACCGCGGTTGATTTCCAACCAAATCAGCCTCCCGCGCCCGTCCCTTCTGCGCAACCCACTCTTATTTTTGGAGCAATCATGAGCATCAAGTACACCGAAGACCACGAATGGGTCAAAGTCGACGGCGACATCGCCATCGTCGGTATCACCGAGCACGCGCAGGACGCGCTGGGCGACGTGGTGTTCGTTGAGTTGCCCGAGGTCGGCAAGACCTTGGCGCAAAAAGACGTGGCCGGCGTGGTCGAAAGCGTGAAGGCTGCGGCCGACGTGTACATGCCCGTCAGCGGCGAAGTCGTTGAAGTCAACCAGGCGCTGGCCGACGAGCCGAGCCTGGCCAACAGCGACCCGATGGGCGCCGGCTGGTTCTTCAAGGTCAAGCTCGCCAAGGCCGATGAAGTCGCTGCGCTG
>JAGOVZ010000149.1:1391-6551 GCA_018060485.1 Ottowia sp.
CGCCACATCGGCATCACGCCTGAAGAAGAGCGGAAGATGCTCGCCGTCATTGGTGAGACATCGCGCCAGGCTCTGATCGATTCCATCGTGCCGCGCAGCATTGCGCGCACGGCACCGATGAACCTGCCGCCCGCCATCAGCGAGGCCGATGCGCTCTCAGAATTGAAGCAGATCGCTGCCAAAAACAAGTTGATGAAAAGCTTCATCGGCCAGGGCTACCACGGCTGCCACACGCCCGGCGTGATCCTGCGCAACGTGCTGGAAAACCCGGCCTGGTACACCGCCTACACGCCGTATCAGGCCGAGATCAGCCAGGGCCGCATGGAGGCGCTGGTCAACTTCCAGACCATGGTGACCGACCTGACAGGCATGGACATTGCGAATGCCTCAATGCTGGACGAGGCCACCGCTGCGGCCGAGGCCATGACGCTGGCGCGCCGTTCGGTCAAGGCCAACGGCAGCGTGATCGTCGTCTTTGGCGACGCGCACCCGCAGACGATTGAGGTAATGCAGACGCGCGCCGCGCCGCTGGGCCTGACCGTAAAGCTGGCCAACTCCGCCGCCGAGTGGGACGCGGCCATTGCCGCCGACGATTACTTCGCCGCCCTCATTCAATACCCCGCCAGCAGCGGCTGGTTGATGGACTGGAGCGCCGAGGTCGAGAAGATTCACGCCAAGGGCGCAGCCGCCATCTTTGCCGCCGATCTGCTGGCGCTGACGCTGCTCAAAAGCCCCGGCGACATGGGCGCGGACATCGTCGTCGGCAGCACGCAGCGCTTTGGCATGCCGATGGGGGCGGGCGGGCCGCACGCAGCCTTCATGGCGTGCAAGGACGATTTCAAGCGCTCGCTGCCCGGCCGCCTGGTGGGCGTCAGCGTCGACGTGCACGGCAAGCCGGCGTATCGCCTGGCACTGCAAACGCGTGAGCAGCACATCCGCCGCGAGAAAGCCACCAGCAACATCTGCACCGCGCAGGTGCTGCCGGCGGTGGTCGCCAGCATGTACGCCGTCTATCACGGCCCCGACGGCTTGAAGCGCATCGCCGAGCGCACCACGCGCCTGGCGAGCATCTTCACCGCCGGCATGCAGGCGCTGGGTTTCACCGCCATGCACCACGATTCGGGCTTTGACACGGTCAGCTTCAAGACCGACGGCGCTACAGACACGATAGCTGCCCGCGCTGTATCCATGGGCGCCAACCTGCGAAAAGCCTGGGATGTGTACCTGTGCGTCTCGCTTGACGAGACCAGCACGCGCGCCGATGTCGAACTGCTGTGGAAGATCTTCGGCGGCGACAAGAACCTGCCCGACTTCGCCGCGCTGGAGCAGTCCGCGCCCGACCTGATCCCCGCCGCTTTGCGCCGCGCGAGCCCCTTCATGACGCACCCGGTGTTCAACAGCCACCACAGCGAAACCGGCATGCTGCGCTACATCCGCCAACTGTCCGACAAGGACTTGGCGCTGGATCGCAGCATGATTCCGCTGGGCAGTTGCACGATGAAGCTCAACGCCACCAGCGAGATGATTCCCATCACCTGGCCCGAGTTTGCCAACGTGCACCCGTTTGCGCCGCAAGATCAATTGCTAGGTTATCAGGAGCTGGACGCGCAGCTGCGGCGCTGGCTGAGCAGCATCACCGGCTACGCCGACGTCAGCCTGCAGCCCAACGCCGGCAGCCAGGGCGAATACGCCGGCCTGCTGGCCATAAAGGCCTGGCATGAAGCGCAGGGCCAAGGCCAGCGCGACGTCTGCCTGATCCCCCAATCGGCGCACGGCACCAACCCCGCCAGCGCGCAGATGGTCGGCATGAAGGTCGTGGTCACCAAGACCGATGCCCAGGGCAACGTCGATCTGGCCGACCTGAAGGCCAAGTGCGAACAGCACAGCGACCAACTGGCCTGCATCATGATCACCTACCCCAGCACGCACGGCGTGTTCGAGACGCAGGTCAAGGACGTGTGCCAGCTGGTGCATGACCATGGCGGTCGCGTGTACCTGGACGGCGCCAACATGAACGCCATGGTCGGCGTGGCCGCGCCGGGCGAATTCGGCGGCGACGTGAGCCACCTCAACCTGCACAAGACCTTTTGCATTCCGCACGGCGGCGGCGGGCCGGGCGTGGGGCCGGTGTGCGTGGTGGAAGACCTGGTGCCTTATCTTCCGGGCCACGCCACCAGCGGCGATGCTCGCAAAATCGGAGCTGTCAGCGCCGCCCCACTGGGCAATGCGGCCGTTTTACCCATCAGCTGGATGTACATCCGCATGATGGGCGCGCAAGGTTTGACGCACGCCACCGAGGCGGCGATTCTGAGCGCCAACTACATCAGCAAGCGGCTGAAGGACCACTACCCCACGCTGTACGCATCGGCCAACGGCCACGTGGCGCACGAGTGCATTCTGGATCTGCGCGGCCTGAAGGACACCAGCGGCGTGATGGCCGAAGACGTGGCCAAGCGCCTGGCCGACTATGGTTTTCACGCGCCCACGCTCAGCTTCCCGGTCGCCAACACGCTGATGGTCGAGCCGACCGAGAGCGAAACGCTGGAGGAACTGGATCGCTTCATCGACGCCATGATCGCCATCCGTGAAGAGGTCCGCCGCGTCGAAAAAGGCGAGTGGCCGCAAGACGACAACCCCCTGAAAAACGCCCCGCACACCGCCGACAGCCTGCTCAAGGCCGACTGGCCGCACCCCTACCCGCGCGATGTCGGCGGCGCCATGGCCGGCCGCCTGCCCGGCAGCGTGAAGTACTGGCCGCCGGTGGGCCGGGTCGACAACGTGTACGGCGACCGCAACCTGTTCTGCAGTTGCCTGCCGCTCGAAGCCTTCAGCGAGCCTGCCATCGCCGCGCCCGAGCCCCTGCCCGCATGACCGGCATCACGGTTCGGCGCGCCGACTACACCGACGCGCGCGACCGCGCGGCGCTGCTCGACCTGCTGGATGCCTACGCGCAAGACCCGATGGGCGGCGGCGAGCCGCTGCCTGCGTCCACGCGCGCGCGCCTGTGCGAGGACCTGGCAGCGCGCCCGCTGGCGGCCAGCTTCATCGCCTGGCTGGGCGATGAGCCGGTGGGCCTGGTCAACACCTTCGAGGGCTACTCCACCTTCAAGGCGTGCCCGCTGCTCAACGTGCACGACATTGCCGTGCTGCCGGCGCACCGCGCACGCGGCGTCGGCCAGGCGCTGCTGGCCGCGTGCGAGGCGCATGCGCGTGAACGCGGCTGCTGCAAGCTGACGCTGGAAGTGCTGAGCGGCAACGCGCGCGCCCTGCGCAGCTACGAGCGCTTTGGCTTCGCGCCCTACGCGCTCGACCCCGCCGCCGGCCAGGCGCTGTTGCTGCAAAAATGGTTGTAGGCGTGCCCGGCATTCAGGGCAGCTCCAAGCCATTTCTATCAAAAACATAGCTGCCCGCGCTTTCCAGACAAGCGCTGGAGCCTAGAATCTTCGAAAATTCTCTGGCGAAACACCCCATGAACGCCCCCGATCACCCCACTTGGCACCCCGCCGCCTGGCGCGAGCGGCCGGCGCGCCAGATGCCCGTGTACCCCGACCCGGCGCGGCTCGATGCCGTGTGCAATCAATTGCGCCAGTTTCCGCCGCTCATCTTCGACGGCGAGGTGCGCGCGCTGCGCCAACAGCTGGCCGAGGTCGCTGCCGGCCGCGCCTTCTTGCTGCAAGGCGGCGATTGCGCGGAGAGCTTCGACACGCTCGATGGCGAATCGGCGCGCGAGACCTTTCGCGTGCTGCTGCAGATGGCGGTGGTGCTGACCTACGCCGCTGCGCGCCCGGTGGTCAAGGTCGGCCGCATCGCCGGGCAGTACGCCAAGCCGCGCTCGGCCGATAGCGAGACGCAGGGCGGCGTGACCCTGCCGAGCTACCGGGGCGACATCGTCAACGGCGCGGGCTTTACGGCCGACGAACGAACTCCGCAGCCTGAGCGCCTGCTGCGCGCCTACTCGGCCAGCGCTGCCACGCTCAACTTGCTGCGCGCGCTGGCCCAAGGCGGCTTTGCCGATCTGCACCAGCTCCACGCGTGGACCACCGACTTCGTGCGCGCCAGCCCGCAAGGCCAGCGCTATGCCGAGCTGGCGGGCCGCATCGGCGAGACGCTGGCCTTCATGGCGGCGATGGGCTTCACCAGCGACAACACGCCGCAGTTGCGCGAGGTGAGCTTCTACACCTCGCACGAAGCCTTGCTGCTGCCGTATGAGGAAGCGCTGACGCGGCCTTGCGAAGGCGCTGGCGGCGGCTGGTTTGGCGCCTCGGCCCACATGCTGTGGCTGGGCGAGCGCACGCGCCAGCTGGATGGCGCGCACATCGACTACCTGCGCGGCATCGCCAACCCGGTGGGCGTCAAGATTGGCCCCACGGCCACGCCCGATGAGGTGTTGGCGCTGCTCGATGCGCTCGACCCCGCGCACGAACCCGGTCGCGTGGTGCTCATCACCCGCATGGGCGCGGGCAAGCTGCCCACGCTGCTGCCGCCGCTGGTGCGCGCGGTGCGCGATGCAGGCCGCCCCGTGATCTGGAGCTGCGACCCCATGCACGGCAACACCGTGACCAGCGCCAACGGCTACAAGACGCGCGACTTCGCCAACGTGGTGCAGGAAGTGCGCGAGTTCTTCGCCGTGCATGCCGCCGAAGGCACCGTGGCCGGCGGCCTGCATGTGGAGCTGACCGGCCAGGACGTGACCGAATGCCGCGGCGGCGGCCAGAACCTGGGCGACGAACAACTGCAACAGCGCTACACCACCGCCTGCGATCCGCGCCTGAACGGCTCGCAAAGTCTGGAGCTGGCGTTTCTGGTGGCGGACTTGCTCAAAGGCCAGCGCGGCTGAACACGCTTTAGCGCAAGCGAATTCGCAGCGTGGCGTAACCCGCGTCGGGATAGACGGCGCGTGCGGATGTCAGCCCTTCGACCAAGACAATGTCCGTCGCGCGTGCCAGCAGTTCTTCCATCAACACCCGCAGCTCGAGCCGCGCCAGCGGCGCGCCGGGGCAGACGTGGATGCCGGCGCCATAGAGCAGGTTCAGCGCCGGGTCGCGGTCGATGCGGAAGTCATCGGGCGCGTCAAAGCGCGCGGATCGCGGTTGGCGGCGATCCAGTTGATCGACAGGCGCTCGCCCGCCGCCAAGGCTTGGCTGCCCAACTCGACCGCAG
>JAGOVZ010000150.1 GCA_018060485.1 Ottowia sp.
AACGCGCCCGAACTGCTCAGCAGGACGCCACCCGCGCGCTGCCGCCAGGCGCCGGTGAGCGCCGGCAGGCAGGCCACCGCCCGCACCGCGTTGCCGCCGCCGGCGCAGCGCTGCACGCCGTAGTTGAGGCGAATGGCGGCGGGTTTCGTCGTGCCATAGGCGCGTGCCAGATCACGCACCTGCTCCACGGCGATGCCGCAAACCGCCGCCACCCGCTCCGGATTCCAGAGCAGCGCGCGCTCGCGCAGCGCAGGCCATCCGAGCGTGTGACGTTCGAGGTAATCGTGATCCAGCCAATCGTGGGCGATCAGCTCATGCATCACGCCCAGTGCCAGCGCGGCGTCGGTGCCGGGCAGCAGGGCGATGTGCTCGTCGCACTTGTCGGCGGTTTCAGTGCGGCGCGGATCGATGCAGACGAGGCGCGCGCCATTGCGCTTGGCCTGCTGCGCCAGCCGCCAGAAGTGCAGGTTGCTGGCAATCGAGTTGCTGCCCCAGATCAGGATCAGCTTGGCCTCGGCAAAGAACTCAACCTTCATGCCCACCTTGCCGCCCAGCGTGCGCGTGAGCGCCTCGCCGCCGGCTGTGGCGCAAATGGTGCGGTCGAGCAGGCTGGCGCCCAAGGCGTTAAAAAAGCGCCGATCCATCGATTCGCCCTGCACCAGCCCCATGGTGCCGGCGTAGCTGTAGGGCAGGATGGCTTGCGGCTCGCGCGCGGCAATGGCGCCCAGCCGCGTGGCGATCTCATCCAGCGCCGCGCCCCACGTGATCGGCTCGAAGCGCCCCTCGCCCTTGGCGCCCACGCGGCGCAGCGGCGTCAGGATGCGCTCGGGGTGGTGCGTGCGCTCGGGGTAGCGCGACACTTTGGTACACAGCACGCCGTCGGTCGGCGGGTGCGCCGGGTTGCCGCGCACGCGCACGGCGCAGCCGTTGTCCACCGTGGTGACCAGGCTGCAGGTGTCGGGGCAGTCGTGCGGGCAGGCGCCGATGACCTCGCGCACCGACGTCGTGGCGCCTTCGGTCATGAGCAGACGCAGCGGCGCGACATCACGCGCGGCGCTCCACAAAAGCGGGTGTAGAAGTTAGACTTCATTTTTTGGCGACCTTTTCAGGCATTTTTTGCGCTCACACCATGGACAAGTCATTTTCTCTCACACGTCGCCAACTCACCCGCATGGCTGCTGCCAGCGCCGTTGCCGGGGTCGGCTTGGCGCGCGCGCAAGACAGCCGCGTGATTCTGGGCCAGTCGGCTGCGTTTTCCGGCCCGTCGGCCCAGTTGGGCACGCAGTTCCACGCTGGCGCCAAGCTGTGGTTCGACCAGCAGAACGCCAAGGGCGGCGTGGCGGGCCGCAATGTCGAAATCCGCAACCTGGACGACGGCTACGAGCCCGACCGCTGCGTCGCCAACACCGAAAAGCTGATCAAGGACGACGTGTTCGCCCTGTTCGGCTACATCGGCACGCCCACCAGCCTGGCGGCGCTGCCGCTGGCCACCTCGGCGCGCGTGCCTTTCATCGCGCCCTTCACCGGCGCCATGGGTCTGCGCGAGCCGTTCAAGCGCGAGGCGTTTCACCTGCGCGCCTCGTACGACGACGAGACCGAGCTGATCGTCAAGCAATTGACGGAACTGGCCCAGAATCGAATCGCCGTCTTCTACCAGAACGATGCCTACGGCAAGGCCGGCCTGTCGGGCGTGACCAAGGCACTGACCGCGCGCCAACTCAAACCCACCGCCGAAGCCACCGTGGAGCGCAACTCGGTCGACGTGGCCGATGCGGTGGGCAAGCTGGCCAAGTCGGGCGCGCAGGCCATCGTGCAGATCGGCTCGTACAAGGCGTGCGCCGCCTTCATCCGCGAGGCCAAGAAAGCCGGCTATGGCGGCAAGTTCTACAACGTGTCTTTCGTCGGCACGCAGGCGCTGGCCGACGAACTGGGCAAGGACGGCGCCGGCGTGGTGGTGTCGCAGGTCATGCCCTCGCCCTACAACCCGGCGCGGCCGATTGCGCGCGAATTCGTGGCGGCGGCCAAGAGCGGCAAGGTGCAGGCCAACTTCTCGAGCATGGAGGGCTACCTGGCCGCCAAGCTGTTCAGCGAAGGCCTGCGCCGCGCCGGCGGCAAGCCGACGCGCGAGGCGCTGGTCACGGCGCTGGAGTCGATTCAGGAAGACTTTGGCGGCTACCGCGTGACCTTCGGGCCGCAGGACCATGTGGCGTCGAACTTCGTCGAGCTGTCGATGCTGACGGGCGACGGCAAGGTTCGCACATAAGCCCCTGAGCGGCTGCGCCGCTTCCCCCTTCACTGCGTCAGTGGGGCGCCGCCAGCGGGCGGGTCAACCCCTTCCGAGGCGGCCGCTGGGCTGTGCTCCAAGTTCGCATCGACACGCATTGGTGTGGGCATCATGTCCGCGTTACTACGATTTTCATAGCTGCTCGCGCTTACTACTCAAGCGCTGGGGGCCTATTTGATTCATGAATCGACAGACTCGCCCGCGCGCCGCTAGACTGGCGTCATGAACCTCATCGAACCCATCCTGGCGCAGGCAGCAAGCATCGCCCAACTGCGGCGCGACATCCACGCGCACCCCGAACTCTGCTTTGAGGAAGTGCGCACCGCCGACCTGGTGGCGGCCAAGCTGACCGAGTGGGGCATTCCTGTCCACCGGGGCCTGGGCACCACGGGCGTGGTCGGCATCGTGCGCGGGCGCGACGCGGGCGGCTGCGGCCGCGCCATCGGCCTGCGCGCCGACATGGACGCGCTGCCGATGACCGAGTTCAACACCTTCGCGCACGCCAGCACCCAGCACGGCAAGATGCACGCCTGCGGGCACGACGGCCACACCGCCATGCTGCTGGCGGCGGCGCAGCATCTGGCGCAGCACCGCAACTTTGACGGCACGGTGTACCTGATCTTCCAGCCGGCCGAAGAAGGCGGCGGCGGCGCGCGCGAGATGATCAAGGAAGGGCTGTTCGAGCAGTTCCCCATGGAAGCGGTGTTCGGCATGCACAACTGGCCCGGCATGGAAGTCGGCAAGTTCGCCGTCTCGCCCGGCCCGGTGATGGCGTCGAGCAACGAATTCAAGATCACGATCACCGGCAAGGGCGGCCACGCCGCGCTGCCGCACATGGGCGTGGACCCGGTGCCGATCGCCTGCCAGATCGTGCAAGGCTTTCAGACCATCCTGACGCGCAACAAGAAGCCGGTGGATGCGGGCGTGATCTCGGTCACCATGATCCACGCGGGCGAGGCCACCAACGTCATCCCCGACAGCTGCGAGATCCAGGGCACGGTGCGCACCTTCACCTTCGAGGTGCTCGACTTGATCGAAAAGCGCATGCAGGAAATCTCGGAAGGCGTCAGCGCCGCGTTTGGCGCGCAGTGCGCCTTCGAGTTCGTGCGCAACTACCCGCCCACCATCAACACGCCGTACGAGGCCGACTTTGCCCGCCGCGTGATGGCCGGCATCGTCGGCGAGGCCAACGCCGTGCCGCAAGAGCCGACCATGGGCGCCGAGGATTTCTCGTACATGCTGCTGGAAAAGCCGGGGGCCTACTGCTTCATCGCCAACGGCCACGGTGCGCACCGCGGCCGCTACGAGGGCGGCGGCCACGACGCCGGCCCCTGCACGCTGCACAACCCGCACTACGACTTCAATGACGATCTGATCCCGCTGGGCGGCACCTACTGGGTGCAGCTGGCCGAGGCGTGGCTGGGGCACGAGCCGCCGACGGATCGGCCGATGCCCCAAAAGTGACGTGACAAAAAAGCGGCGCCCCGGATCCGGTATGGCACAGCAGCCGGACGAGGCAGCATTTCCGTCAGCGGCGTCGCTTGATGCCGATATCGTCCGCTGCATCTGGGGTTACGAGAACGGCGGGTCGTCTCAGGGCAGAAAATCATTTTTCAAGCGCCTGGTTTGGCTTGAAGCGCAGCGCGAACAGCTATTTGGCCTTGCGGCGCCGCGCCGCGCGTTCCGATAAACCATTGCCCACGCTTCATGGCGTGGCACCAATGCTCATCGCTCATGATCTCCATCCCTTCCGCTTTTGCCCCCAGCTACGCCCAGGCCCGCGTCAAGTTCCTCGAAGCCGCCGCCACTGCCAGCACCGCCATCCGCTCGTTCAAGCACCCGCTGCCCGGCCGCGATGGCGAGCAACTGGCGATGGACGTGGCGCTGGATGGCGACCCTGCAAGTGAGCGCCTGCTCATCGTCAGCAGCGCCTGTCACGGCGTCGAGGGCTATTGCGGCAGCGGCGTGCAGGTGTTCGCCCTGCACGACGATGAGTGGCGCGCCAAGGCGCGCGATGCGGGCGTGGCGGTGCTCTACATCCACGCGCTCAACCCCTACGGCTTCTCGCACATCCGCCGTGTGACGCAAGAGAACGTCGACCTGAACCGCAACTTTCACGACTTTGCGCAGCCGCTGCCCGTCAACACCGCCTACCGCGAGATCGCCGAGCTGGTGTTGCCCGCCACCTGGCCGCCTGATGCGGCCAACCAGCAGCAGGTGCGGCAGTTCGTGGCCGAGCGCGGGTTGCCGGTGTGGCAGGCCGCCGTCTCGGGCGGCCAGCACGAATACCCGGACGGCCTGTTCTACGGCGGCCAGGCGCCCACCTGGAGCAACCAGACGCTGCGCCAGCTGCTGGCCGCATACGCCGCGCGCGCGCAAGACGTGGCCTGGATCGACCTGCACACCGGCCTGGGGCCCAGCGGCGTGGGCGAGCGCATCTGGGCCGGTGGCCACGACGACGCCGCCATCGCCCGCGCGCGCCGCTGGTGGGGCGATCAAGTGACCTCGATCTACGACGGCTCATCGACCAGCGCGCTGCTCACCGGCCTGATGTGGGGCGCCATCCACGACGCCGCGCCGCAGGCTGAATACACCGGCATCGCGCTCGAATACGGCACCGAGCCGATCATGGAAGTGCTGGATGCGCTGCGCGGCGACCAGTGGCTGGCCCAGCACCCCGAGGCGCCGCCCGAACTGGCTGCCTCGATCAAGGCGCGCCTTCTGAAAGCTTTCTACACCGACACCGACGCCTGGAAGGGCCAAGTCGTCAGCCAGGCACGGCAGGCGATGTTTCAGGCGGTGGATGGCTTGCGGGCGGACAGCGCCTCAGCGCCCTGATTTTCAGGATCGAATCGGCCGCCAGCGCTTGTCAGACAAGCGCCAGCAGCTATTGAATCAGGAGCATGGCCGCGCGGCTCACCAGCGGCTCATCAGCGGCTCACCAGCGCCTCGCGCTCTTCGGCAATCACCAGCAGGCCGTCGAAGATCATGCTTTCGATCAGCTCGAACGGGCGGGTCATGGCCGGCAGCATCTTCCAGCCGGCGCCGCCGGTCATCAGGCACAGCGGCTCGGCGGCGCAGCGCTTGAACAGGTGCTGGAACATGCGCTCGCACGCGCCGGCAATGGCAAAGGTGCCGCCCGACGTGAGCGCGTCGCTGGTGTTGGTCGGAAACTCCACCACGTCGCCCGTCGGCACGTGCAGGCCGGCGGTGCCCGATTCCAGCGCGCGCAGCATGATGCCGTGGCCGGGCAAAATCAGCCCGCCGACAAAGCGCCCGTGCTGGTCGATCGCCTCCACGGTCACCGCCGTGCCCACCATCACCAGCAAGATCGGTCTGGGTGGCCCGCGCCGCAGCATGTGGTGGCGCGCGCCGATCATGGCCACCCAGCGGTCGGCGCCCAGGCGCGCGGGAAAGTCGTAGCCGTTGACCAGGCCAGCCTCGGCCTCCGACGCCACCACCCAGCGCGGCTCGACGTTCCACTGCTCCATCTGCTCCTGCACGCGGTGCTTGACGGCGGTGCCGGCGACGATGCAGCCCAGCATGGTGGTGGGCTCGGGAATCTGCGACCAGACCACTTCGCCCAGGCGATCGATCTGCTCCAGGAACTCGGCGCCCTGCGCCAACATGCGTGCGCCGGCGGCGGGGCGGTCGTACAGCGTCCATTTGAGGCGCGTGTTGCCGACGTCGATGGCCATGAACGTCATGCCGCGCAATATAAGCGGTTTTATTCGAGGTTTTGTCCTACGCCTGAATCCGGGGCAGGTGGCCGGGGGCCGTCACACAGAGCGGGTACATTGCGCTTTCCCGTTCACCAACCAAGGAGAAGACACATGGGATTGTTCAGTTTCATCAAGGACGCCGGCGAAAAGCTGTTTGGCGGCAAGGAAACGGCGGATGCTGCTGCCTCCAACGCGCCCAACGTGGCCGAGCTGAACCAGAAGGCTGGCGACGCCATCAAGACCTACATCGAGAAGCAAAACCTGGGCTTGTCGGGCCTGACGGTGACGTTTGACGGCGCATCGGGCAAGGTCACCCTGGGCGGCTCGGCCCCCAGCGAAGAAGCCGCCGAGAAGGCTGCCCTGTCCGCCGGCAACGTGGCCAGCGTGAACAGTGTCGACAACAACCTGCAATACCCCGCCGGCACGGCATCGCAATACCACGACGTGGTGAGCGGCGACACGTTGTCGGCCATCGCGAAGAAGTACTATGGCGACGCCAACAAGTACAACGTGATCTTCGAAGCCAACAAGCCGATGCTG
>JAGOVZ010000151.1 GCA_018060485.1 Ottowia sp.
CGGATCGATGCCGATGAGGTAACCGCGCCGGCCGCCGTTGATGGCGATGCGCGGCAGCTCGAGGATGGTCTGCTCGATGTACACCGGCATGGCGCGCCGCGTGCCGAAAGGCGAGGTGCCGCCGACCAGAAAGCCGCTGTGCCGGTTGGCCACTTCGGGCGCGCACGGCTCGACCGACTTGGCGCCGATCTGGCGCGCCAGGTTCTTGGTGCTGACTTTGCGGTTGCCGTGCATCAAAACGATGAGGGGTTTGGCGTCCTGGTCCTGCATGACCAGCGTCTTGACGACGGCAAACGGATCGAAGCCCAGCACATCGGCGCTGTGCGTGGCGCCGCCGTGTTCGACGTACTCGTAAGGGTGCTCGGTGAAGGCCACGCCGTGCTGGCGCAGCAGCGCGGTGGCGGGCGTTTCGCTGACGTGCGCGGCCTTGGCCATCGGTGGTTCAGGCGGCGGCGTCGTTCTCGGCGCGCGCGGCTTCGAGCTCGTCGTCGTGCTTCTTCACCGCCGCGCGCACGTCGAGCAGGATCGAGGTCAGCTCCAGCTTGCCCTTGCGGCCGGCGACGTCGGCCATGGTGACCAGGTCCTTGCCGAAGCGCTCGCGCTGCTCGTGCGTGAGGATTTGCGTCATGCAGAGCGTGACCACCGTCATCGCGTCGACGACGGCGTTGAGTGATTTTTCGTTCAGGGGCAGGTCGTTGTGGCGGGCGGGCATGGTGGTCTCGCAGTGAATGGGAAAAATCTTAAAGCCAGCCGCCCGGCGCGAGAAGGTGATTTCTCACGCATTTCATGCGCATCGGGCGCACATTGGCCTTGTCCACACCGCGCGGGTCAGTTGGCGGGGTCGCGCATCTCCAGCCGGATGGCATCGCACGCGGCCAGCAGTTCGGGCGAGAGTTGCACGTTCCAGGCATCAATGTCTTCATCGAGCTGCGCCAGCGTGGTCACGCCGATGATGGTGCTGGCCACGCGCCATGAGCCATAGCAAAACGCCAGCGCCAGCTGCGTCGGCGTCAGGCCGTGTTCGCGCGCCAGGTCGTTGTAGCGCTTGGCAGCGGCGATGGACGACTCGCGGCCCCAGCGCTGGTTTTTCATGCGGTCGAACAGGCTCATGCGGCCGCGTGGCGCTTGCGAAGAGTGGATGCCGGTGACGTCGTACTTGCCGCTCAGCAGGCCAAAGCCGAGCGGCGAATAGGCCAGCAGCGCCACGTTCAGGCGGTGGCAGGTTTCGTCCAGGCCGTTGTCGTAGCTGCGGCTGATCAGGCAATACGGGTTTTGCGTGCTGGCGATGCGCGGCAGGCCGTGCGCCTCGGCCAGCCGCACGAATTCGTGCACGCCGTAGGGCGTTTCGTTCGACAGGCCAATGGCGCGCACCTTGCCCGCTTTCACCAGCTTGGCCAGCGCTTCAAGCTGGTCGTGAATCGGCGTTTCGGACTTTTCCTGCGCCGGGTCGTAGTACAGGTTGCCGAACGCGGGCACGTGGCGCTCGGGCCAGTGGATCTGGTACAGGTCGATGACGTCGGTCTGCAGGCGCTTCAGGCTGGCGTTGCAGCTGGCTTCGATGTCGGCCGGCGTCATGCCCTGCCCTTCGCGCACCCACGGCATGCCGCGCGACGGGCCGGCCACCTTGGTGGCCAGCACTATTCTTTGCCGCATGCCGGGGCGCGCGGCCAGCCAATGGCCGATGAAGGTTTCGGTGCGGCTGTAGGTGGGCGCGCTGGGCGGCACGGGGTACATCTCGGCCGTGTCGATGAAGTTGACGCCGCGCTCGATGGCGCGGTCGAGGATGGCGTGCGAATCGGCTTCGTTCACCTGCTCGCCAAAAGTCATGGTGCCGAGGCAGATGGGGGTAACGCGCAGGTCGCTGGTGCCGAGGGAAACGGTTTGCATAAAAAGCGGGGGGCGTGGCAATGAACAAGCTGCAGTTTACGTAACGGCGCCGCATCGGGCCGCTCGTCGACACAAGGCCCATCAGATCTACAGAAAAACACGCTCCGGCGCTTTTCTGACAAGCGCGAGCAGCTACTGAATTAATAGTATCAGCATCATCGCCCGGCCAACCCCCACACCCCGCGCAGCGCCGACAGCGTGGCCACCAGCGCCGGGTCGTGCTCGGCCGCGTGCGAATAGATGAAAGCCAGTTGCGCCGACACGCGCGCGTGCGGCCAGATCACCACCTCTTGCCGCTCGCTGCCCTGCAGCGCCAGCTCCTCACGCACCAGCGCCAAGCCGACGCCGGCGCGCGCCAGGCTGAAGGGCAGCGCCACTTCGTCCGATTCGATGGTCTGGTGCGGCGCCAGGCCCTGGCGCGCGAACAGGCCGTGCAGCAGCACCTGCACGTGGTGGCGCGGCGAGGCGCCGACCCAGGGCATGGCCGCCAGTTCACGCCAGCCGGCGTGCAGCACGCGCTCGCGGTCGCGCCAGGGCGCGACGATGCGGTAATGGATGGTCTGCAGCACCAAACCGCCCACTTCGACCGGCAACTGCATGCCGATGTAGAAACCGCCGCGCAGCAGGCCGGCCGCGACCTGTTCGCGCACGTCTTCGGCAGCGCCCTGGCGCGTCTTGATTTCCAGCAGCGGCAGCTTTTCTGACAGCACGCCAAGCAGCGTGCCCAAGCGCAGCGATTCAGGGTCGCCCAGCGTGCCCAGCACGAGTTGACCAGTGACTTCGCCCTGCAGCTCACGCGCGCGGCCCTGCAGGTGGCCGGCGGTGGTCAAAATTTGCTCCGCATCCTGCAGCAGCAACTCGCCCGCGCGTGTCAGCGTGATGCCGCCGGGCCGGCGCTCGAACAGCGCCACGCCCAGTTCCTCTTCCAGCGCCTTGATCTGCGCCGTGATGGCCGGCTGCGTCAGGTGCAGCGCCTCGGCGGTGCGCGTCAGGTTGCCCAGCCGGGCGGCGGTGGCAAAGGCGCGCAGCTGGTAAATCTCCATGCCGCGATGATCGCCGATGCGCCCGCTTCAGTTCAGTCTTGCAGAAAGCGCAACTGCGTTGGCTCGATGCCCAGTCGCACCTGCGCGCCGGTGGGAAACAACGGCACGCCGGCGTAGTGCGGCTGGTCGGTGATGAGCGCCACCTCGCCTGCCCGCACCCGGTAGCGCGAAAACTCGCCCAGAAACTCGGCGCTTTCGACCACGCCGTCGACCCACAGGCGCGAGGCGTCGGTCTGTTCGTCGCGCACGCGGATGCTGACTTGGTGCGGGCGAAACGCCAGTGCCGCCGCACCGACGGCCGGCGCCTCGGGCGGGCGCGGCAGGCGGATGTCGCCCAGGCCGTTGGCGTGAAAGCCGATCGTGTCGCCGCCAACAGACGTGACCTGCCCTTCGAGCACGTTGGCGGTGCCGACGAAACTGGCGACGAAGCGGTTGGCCGGGTAGTCGTACAGGCCCGAGGCCGAGCCGACCTGCTGCAGCACGCCCTTGTCCAGCACCGCCATGCGGTCGGCGGTGGTCATGGCTTCTTCCTGGTCGTGGGTGACGAACAGCGTGGTCAGCCCCAGCTTGCGCTGCAGGTGCTTGAGCTCTTCGCGCATCTGCACACGCAACTGCTTGTCCAGGTTGGACAGCGGTTCGTCCAGCAGCAGCAGCTTGGGCTCGATCACCACGGTGCGCGCCAGTGCCACGCGCTGCTGCTGCCCGCCCGACAATTGCGCCGGCCGGCGCTCGGCGTAGTCCGACAGGCCCACCAGTGCCAGCACGTCGCCCACCTTGCGGCGGATGGCGTCGCGCGACTCGCGCCGCTCGACCAGGCCGAAGGCCACGTTGTCCCACACCGTCATGTGCGGCCACAGCGCGTAGTTCTGAAACACCATGCCGACGTTGCGCGCGTGCGGCGGCACGCCGGTGATGTCCTTGCCGTCGACCAGCAACTCACCGCTCTGGTGCTGGTTGAAGCCGGCAATCAGCCGCAGCAGCGTGGATTTGCCTGAGCCCGAGGGGCCCAGCAGCGCAAAAAATTCACCCGGTTCGACGCGCAGGTTAACGCCCTGCAACACCGGGGTGGCGCCGTAGCTCAGGCTGATGTGGCGCGCTTCGAGCGAGACTTTGTTGAGTGCTTGCATGACTTGTTTCCCTCTACACGCGCGCTGTGGCCACGGTAGCGCGCGAACGCTCGACGAAGCGGTGCGACAGGTACGTGCCCACGGCCACCACCACCACCGCCAGCACGGCCAGCGCTGCGCCCGGGCCGCGGCCGGCGATGCTCTGCATGTAGAGGTAGATGCCGTAGCTCATCGGCGCCTGGCTTTGCGCCGACGCCAGCAGGATGGTGGCCGACAGCTCGACCGCCGCCGTGATGAAGCTGGTGACAAAGCCGGCCAGCATGCCGCCCATCATCAGCGGCACCATCACGCGGCGGATGGTGCTCATGCGCGTGGCGCCCAGGCTTTGCGCAGCCTCTTCCAGCGACACATGCACCTGCTGCAAGGCCGCCATGCACGAGCGCAGCGCATACGGCAGGCGCCGCACCGCGTAAGCCAGCATGATCAGCACCCAGGTGCTCACCACCGGGGTATCCGTGAACGGCAGGTTGACGCCTTTGAAGAGGCGCAGGTAGCCGATGGCCAGCACCAGGCCGGGAATCGCCAGCGCGGCCGAGGCCATGTAATCGAGCCAGCGGCGGCCCGGCAGGTTGGTGCGCAGGATCAGGTAGGCGATGGCGGTGCCGATCACCACGTCCAGCCCGGCCGCCAGCAGGCAGTACAGCAGCGTGTTGGCCATCATGCCGCGCGCGTCGGTGAACACGGTGGCGTAGTGCTCCAGCGTGTAGGCGTCGGGCAGCACCGAGAAGCTCCACACCTTGGCAAACGACATCAGCAAAATGCCGAAGTGCGGCGCCAGCGTGATGAGCAGCACGAGGATGATCCAGCCGTAGGCCAGCACCGATTCCCAGCCCGACAGGCGCCGCCGCTGCAGCGAGTTGCCGCCCTTTTGCAGCGTGGAATAGTCGCGCCCCTTCATCACCCGCGCGGCCAGCCCCAGCGCCAGGATCGAGAACGCAATCATGATCACGCTGATGACGTAGCCCTGCGGATCGTCGATGCCGACCGAGGTGATGCGCAGGTAGGCCTGCGGCGCCAGCATGTTGGTCACGCCCATCACCAGCGGCGTGCCGAGGTCGTCGAACACCTTCACGAACACCAGCGTGGCGCCTGCCAGGTAGCCCGGCATGGCGAGCGGAAAGATCACGCGCCGAAACAGCCGCCAGCCGCCCGCGCCCAGGTTCAGCGCCGACTCTTCCATGGCGCCGTCGATGTTGCGCATGCTGGCGACCAGGTTGAGCAGGATGAACGGGAAGTAGTGGATGCTCTCGACAAAGGTCACGCCAATCAACCCATCCATGATCGGCACCGTGAAGCCAAACCAGTCGTTCAGCAGCAGGTTGACCGAGCCGTTGCGGCCAAAGATGAGCTGCATGGCCACCGCGCCGACAAAGGGCGGCATGATCAGCGGCAGCACGCCCAGCGTCTGGATCAACAGCGCGCCGCGGAACTCGAAGCGCACCGTCAGGTAGGCCAGCGGCACGGCGATCAGCGTTGCCACCGCCACGCTGGCCAGCGACACCCACAGACTGTTGAGAAACGACTCGACAAACACCGTCTGGCCGAAGAAGTTGGCAAAGTGGCCCAGCGTGAGCCGGTTGCTCTCGTCGACAAACGCGGTGTAGATGACCAGCCCGATCGGCACGATCAGGAAGGCCAGCAGAAAGGCGGCGATCAGCCCGAAGGCCAGCCAGACGCCCCAGCCGGCGCCGCGGATGCGGGCACGCGCGGGCGCAGGAGGCGTGGCGGCCGGTGCCGCCGCGAGTGTGGACATGGGTCAGCTAAAAGAACGTAGGGGGTCGAGCCACCGGGCACATGGCCCAGCGGTGCCGCTCACTTGGCCAGGCCACGCGCCTCAGTGGCGAGTTGCTGCGCGCGCGCGTAGTTCTCACGCGCCTTGTTGGCCCACAACTGCTCTTGCCCTGAGAGCTGCTTGGAGACTTCCACGTCGCGCCGGCTCTTGCGGAACAGTTCCAGAAACTGCTCGTTCTTCACGTTCTCGGCGCCCACGAGCGGCGTATAGGCCAGCGCCCGCGCCTGCTTGACCAGATCGCTGCCGCGCGCGTTGGGCTTGGCCTTGAGCGCCTTTTCGGCGTCCTGAATGGCCTTTGTCGCGCCTTGCAACTCTTTCAGGCGGAAGGTCACCATCTGGTCGAACAGGCTGGTGACGACCTGGTAGCGCGCCTCGGACAGGTTGGCGTCGAACTGCACCTTGGCGCGCTTGGCGACCTCCTGCGGATCGGGGTAGCCGGCCGGCGCCTTCAACTGGCTGTAGGGCAGGATCGGCAGGCGACTGATCTTGGGGTCGAACAGCAGTTGCTGGCCTTCGGTCGACATGCTGAAGGCCATGAACTTCTTGGCCTCGTCGGGGTTCTTGCCACCGGCGATCAGCGCGATGTTGGCCGGCACCACCGAGGTCATGCTCGGATACACGAAGTCCACCGGAAAGCCCGAGTACTTGCCGGCCAGACCGAAGAAGTCGATCACGATGCCG
>JAGOVZ010000022.1 GCA_018060485.1 Ottowia sp.
ACGCTGACGGGCAGTGCGGCCATCAGGAACACCGGGGCGATGGCCCAGGCCCACACGGCGGGTGGCAGGGCGACGCCCAGCGCCAGGCCACCGCCGGCCAGCGCGGCGGCGGACAGGACTTGAACGGCGGCGGATGCAAGGGCCTGCCACAGCAACTGCGCACTGAAATCAGGTCGCGCCGCCGCCGCGCGCAGCGGTGCCAGCCAGGCGCGGCGGCTGCGCGCCAACAGCCAAGGCAGCGCCCACGGCAGCGCGAGCCAGAGCAGAGTGCCGGTGACCATCAGCGCGGCAAAGGGTGCGGCGGGCAGGCGCAGCCACGGGGCCAGAACGCCCGCGCAGGCGGCTGCCCCCAGGCCGCCGATGGCGCACAGCATCCACAGGCCGCTCACGCGGTCCAGCACGACCGACCAGCTCGCTGCCGCCGTGTCCTGCCCGGCGCGGCGCAGCACCACGGCGCGGTAGACGTCGCCGCCGACCACGGCGCCGGGCAAGAGCGCGTTCAGGCCAATGGCCTGAAAGTACCAGCGCGTGGCGTCGCGCACGCTCACCTCGGCGCCCAGCCAGCGCGCCAGCGCGCGCCAGCGCAGGGCCGAGACGAGGTTGGAGGCAATGCCCGCCGCCAGCCCCGCCAGCAGCCAGCCGATGTGCGCTTGCCGCAGTTGCGCCAGCACGCGCGCCGGGTCGGCCAGGGCCAGCACCGCGGCCAGCAGCGCCAGCCCGAGCAGGCCGCGCAGCAGGGCCTTGTGGGCGCGCTTCACGCTACTATTTCAGGAGCTGTTCGCGCTTGTTGGGCGTGCGCTGGCGCCGTATTTGACGCTTGATCCGGCACGTATTCATCGGCATGGAACTGCGGCGCGCCGCCAGCTTCGTGATAAATGCGCGTCAGCAACTCGCCAATCAGGCCGGCGACGATCATCTGCGCGCCCATCAGCAGCAGCATCACGCCGACCAGCAGCAGCGGCCGGCCGCCGATGTCTTCGCCCAGCAGCTTGACGATCAGCAGGTACAGCAGGATCAAGCCGCCCGGCGCCGCCAGCCACAGCCCGAGGCCGCCAAACGCATGCAGCGGTCGCTGGCGGTAGCGCATGAAGAAGACGATCAGGATCAAGTCGAGGATGACGCGGAAAGTGCGGTCGATGCCGTACTTGCTGACGCCCGCCGTGCGCGCGTGGTGGCGCACCGGCACTTCGGTGATGCGCGCGCCGGCTTCCTTGGCCAGCGACGGGATGAAGCGGTGCAACTCGCCATACAGGCGGATGCGGTCGATGATCGGGCGGCGGTAGGCCTTCAGCGCGCAGCCGTAGTCGTGCAGGTGCACGCCGGTGGCGTTGGAGATCAGCTTGTTGGCGATGCGGGACGGCAGCTTGCGCGAGAGTTCAGCGTCCTGCCGATCCTTGCGCCAGCCGCTGACCATGTCGACGTCGGGGTCGGTTTCCAGCCGCTGCAGCAGCAGGGGAATGTCGTCCGGCTCGTTCTGCAGATCGGCATCGAGCGTGACCACGTAGCGCCCGCGCACGCGGTCAAAACCGGCCTGCAGCGCGCTCGACTGGCCGTAGTTGCGCGCCAGCAGCACCGGGCGCAGCCAGGGCGTGGTGGCGGCCAGTTCGCTTAAGCGGGCGCGGCTGCCGTCGGTGGAGCCGTCGTCCACCGCCAGCAGTTCGAAAGACAGCGGCTGCCCCGCCATGGCGCGGCCGATGCGCGCCACCAGGTCGGGCAGGTTGTCCACCTCGTTGTAGATCGGCACCACGATGGAGACATCGGGCGCCGGTGTGCGGGGGCTGGTCATGGCGGGCGCTGGGGCTGGCGGGATAATGGCGTCGATTGTGCCTTGCACCGCCGCCGCCGCTGCCTTCGGCGCCCTTCCCCAGTTTTCATGAACGTCTTCGCCGCCACGCCCGGCGCCTTGTCGCACCGCTCGCCCGTCGCCCACCCGCTGGCCTGGCTGCTGGCGCTGTCGCTCGCGCATGTGGCGGTGCGGGTGGCGATTTCGCCGGCGCTCAAGTGGGACGAGGCCGAGCAGATGCTGTGGTCGCAGCAGCTGCGCGCAGGCTACGGCGCGCAGCCGCCGCTCTACACCTGGCTGCAGTGGGCGGTGAACCAGGTGCTGGGCCCCAGCGTGCTGGCGCTGTCCTTCCTCAAGCATGCGCTGCTGACGCTGGCCTACGTGTTCATGTACCTGGCCGGGCGCGAGCTGCTGGGCCCGCGCGGCGCCTGGTGGGCGTCGGCCAGCATGCTGCTGCTGCCGCCGCTGGGCTGGTATTCGATCCGCGACCAGACGCACACCATTCTCGTCACCGCCATGGCGTGCGCGGCCTGGTGGCTGCTGCTGCGCATCGTGCGGCATCGAAGGCCGGCGGATTTTGCGTGGCTCGGGCTGGTGTGCGGCTGCGGCATGCTGGCCAAGTACAGCTTTGCGCTGGTGGCCGTCGCCATGCTGCTGGCCGCGCTGTCGGTGCCCGAGGCGCGGCGCGCGCTGCTGTCGCGCGGCTGGTGGTGGGCGCCCATTGTCGGCACGCTGGTGGTGCTGCCGCACGCTCTGTGGCTGCTCGGGCACCTGCACGTGGCCACCAGCGAAACCGTGGGCAAGATGCAGATTCATGCCGAGCGCCGACTCGGCAAGGGGCTGCTCAGCCTGGCGGACGACGTGATCGGCACGCTGCTGTTGTGGGTGCTGTTCGCGCTGTGGGCGTTTCGCGCCGCCTGGTGGCGCAAACCGCTCACGCCGGCGCTGCCGTGGGCGCACCGGCTGCTGTGGCGCTATCTGGCGCTGATCGTGCTGGCCCTGCTCGGCATGGTGCTGGTGGCGGGCGTGACCAGCTTCAAGGGGCGCTGGATGGTGCCGCTTCTGTGTGTGGCGCCGCTGGCCGCGTTTGCCGCCCGCCCGGAGCTGCAGCAGCACCCGCGCGGCGAGCGCTACACGCGCGCCATCGTGGTCATGGCGCTGCTGATTCTGTTGGCCGCCGGCCTGCGCCCGTGGTTCAGCGGGCTGCGCGGCGACACCGACGAACTGAACCACCCGGCCGCCGAGCTGGGCCTGGCGCTGCAGCAGGCCGGCTACGACGGCACCAGCCGCATCATCGCCGCCGACCACATGCTGGCCGGCATGCTGCGCACGCGCTTTCCGCGCGCGCCGGTCGATTCGTGCAACACCGACGAAAAAGAAGAGGTCACGCCCTGCGTGGCGGGCAACGTCGCGCGCGCCCAGCAGGCCGGCCAGGGCTGGCTGCTGATCTCGCGCAGCGACCGCGTGGCGCCAGACTGGTGGGCGCAGGCCCAGGGCGCCGTCACCCCACAAGCCGTGCAGACCATCGAGCGGCCCTTTCACATGGTGCGCGAGGGCGTGGCGCCGGCGCAGTACCGTTACGTCTGGCACGCTGCGGGGTCCAAACCATGAGCGACAACGTCACCCTGGTCACCGGCTGCGCCGGCTTCATCGGCATGCACGCCACAGAACGGCTGCTGGCGCGCGGCGAGCGCGTGGTCGGCATCGACAACCTCAACGCCTATTACGACCCGGCCCTGAAGCGGGCGCGGCTGGCGCGCCTGCAGCCGCACGCGGGCTTCAGCTTCGAGCAGATCGACGTCGCCGACCGTGCGGCCATGGCCGAGCTGTTTGCACGCGTCAAGCCCACACGCGTGCTGCACCTGGCCGCGCAGGCCGGCGTGCGCTACTCCATCGACCAGCCCGACGACTACACCGACAGCAACCTGCTCGGCTTTGGCAACATCCTTCAAGGCTGCCGTGCGGCGCGCGTCAAGCACCTTGTGTTTGCCAGCAGCTCCAGCGTGTACGGCGGCAACACCAAGGTGCCCTTTGCCGAGCGCGACGCGGTCGACCACCCCATCAGCTATTACGCCGCCACCAAGAAGGCGAACGAGATGATGGCGCACAGCTACGCGCACCTGTACGGCCTGCCGTGCACGGGCTTGCGCTTTTTCACCGTCTACGGACCGTGGGGGCGACCCGACATGGCGCTGTTCAAGTTCACGCGCGCCATGCTGGCCGGTGAGGCGATCGACGTCTACGGCCACGGCCAACTGGTGCGCGACTTCACCTACATCGACGACATCGTCGAAGGCGTGCTGCGCGTGCTCGATCAACCCGCCACGCCCGACGTCAACTACAACCCCGCCGCGCCCGACCCCGGCACCAGCAGCGCGCCGTACCGCATCTTCAACATCGGCAACAACCAGCCGACGGTGCTGATGGACTACATCGCCGCGCTGGAAGCGTCGCTCGGCATCAGCGCGCGCAAGAACATGCTGCCCATTCAGCCGGGCGACATGCACACCACGGCGGCCGATACGACGGCGCTGCAGGCGTGGGTGGGCTTTGCGCCGTCAACGACGGTACGCGATGGTGTGGCACGCTTCGTGGATTGGTACCGAGGGTTTTATGAAGGGCGGTGAAGTATTGAGCGTCCTCCAAACTCACACAACGCTTAAATTCATATGAAAGTCACCGTTTTCGGCACCGGCTACGTCGGTCTGGTTCAAGGCGCCGTGCTGGCCGATGTGGGGCACGACGTGGTGTGCGTCGACATCGACGCCGCCAAGGTCGCCGCGCTGCAGGCCGGCCAGATGCCGATCCACGAGCCCGGCCTGGGGCCGATCGTGCAGGGCAACCAGGCCGCTGGCCGCCTGCGCTTCACCACCGACGCGGCCGAGGGCGTGGCACACGGCGACTTGATCTTTCTGGCCGTCGGCACGCCGCCCGACGAAGACGGCAGCGCCGATTTGCAGCATGTATTGGCTGTGGCGCGCACCATCGCCACGCACATGGCGGCGCCCAAGGTCATCGTCAACAAATCCACCGTGCCTGTGGGCACCGCGGACAAGGTGGCTGAGGCAGTGCTCACGGTCTTGCAGCAGCGCGGCGCCGACATCGACTTCAACGTCGTCAGCAATCCCGAATTCCTGAAAGAAGGCGCCGCCGTGGCCGACTGCAAGCGCCCCGACCGCATCGTCATCGGCACCGACAGCCCCGCCGCCGAGGCGCAACTGCGCGCGCTGTACGCCCCGTTCAACCGCAACCACGACAAGATCGTGGTGATGGACGTCAAAAGCGCCGAGCTGACCAAGTACGCCGCCAACGCCATGCTGGCCACCAAGATCAGCTTCATCAACGAGATCGCCAACCTGGCCGAGCGCCTGGGCGCCGACATCGAGGCGGTGCGCCGCGGCATCGGCAGCGACCCGCGCATCGGCTACCACTTCATCTACCCCGGCGTGGGCTACGGCGGCAGCTGCTTCCCCAAGGACGTGAAGGCGCTGATCCACACCGCGCAATCCATCGGCTTCACGCCCGATGTGCTGCTGGCCGTGGAGCAGCGCAACGACGCCCAGCGCCGCGTGTTGGCCGATCGCATCGCGCAGCACTACGGCGGCGACCTGCGCGGCAAGACGATTGCGGTGTGGGGCCTGGCCTTCAAGCCCGAGACCGACGACATGCGCGAGGCGCCCAGCCGCGCGCTGCTGCAGGCGCTGTGGGCCGCCGGCGCGCAGGTGCGCGCCCACGACCCCGTGGCCATGGACGAGGCTCGCCGCATCTTCGGCGAGCGCGCCGACCTGGTGCTGTGCGACACGCCGCAGCAGGCGCTGCAGGGCGCCGACTGCCTGGCCATCGTCACCGAATGGAAGACCTTCCGCGTGCCCGACTTTGCGCAAATGGCGCGGCTGTTGAAAGACCGCATGGTGTTCGACGGCCGCAACCTGTACGAGCCGGGGGTGCTGGGCAAGCACGGGCTGGGCTATGAATCCATCGGTCGACCTGGCATCGCGCCGGCACCATGAAACTATCAATTCAGTAGCTGCTTGCGCTTGATGGGCAAGCGCTAGCGCCTGGTTTCATATAAATCCCGATGCCTCGCTTTGCCGCCAACCTGAGCCTGCTGTACACCGAGCTGCCGTTTCTGGACCGCTTCGAGGCCGCGGCGCGCGACGGCTTTGAGGCGGTGGAATACCTGTTTCCCTACGCGTTCGATCTCGCTGAGTTGCTCGCCCGCTTGAAGGCGAACGGGCTGCAGCAAGTGCTGTTCAACGCCCCGCCCGGCGGCACCGACGCGCCGGGCATCGACGCCGCCTGGGCCGCCGGCGCACGCGGCACCGCCAGCGTGCCGGGGCGCGAAGCCGAGTTCCGCGCCGGCGTTGAACTGGCGCTGCGCTATGCCGACGCGCTGGATTGCCCGCGCATCCATTGCATGGCCGGTTTGTTGAGTGAATCGGCCGCTGGCGCAGATCAGGAAAGCGCGGCACGCTCTGTTTATGTGAGCAACCTGCGCTGGGCTGCAACCGAAGCGGCCAAGTCTGGCCGCACCATCCTGATCGAGCCCATCAACCCGCGCGACATGCCGCGCTTCTTCCTCAACCGCCAGGACGACGCGCACGCCGTCGTGCAGGAAGTCGGCGCGCCCAACCTGCAGGTGCAGATGGACCTGTACCACTGCCAGATCGTCGAGGGCGACGTGGCGATGAAGCTGCGCCAATACCTGCCCACCGGCCGCGTCGGCCACCTGCAGATCGCCGGCGTGCCGGAGCGGCACGAGCCCGACGTGGGTGAGCTCAACTGCGCCTACCTGTTCGAGGTCATCGACGAAGTGGCCGCGCAATGCGGCTGGCAAGGCTGGGTCGGCTGCGAATACCGGCCGCGCATGGGCGCCGAACCGGGCGGCACATCGCGCGGGCTCGGCTGGCGGCCGCGTGCGGGCTGACGGCATCGCCCGCACGCCGATGCGCCCTGCTCCTACAGGGCCGGCGCGATGCGCTGCTTACCCTGTTCGCTGCAAGGCGCGCCCGGCGCGCACGAAAGGACGAACATGAGCCCCCTTCAACCGAACCGACTCACTGCCCGCATCGCCATGGGCCTGATGGCCGCTACGCTGTGCGCCGGCAGCGCCTGGGCCGACAAGCCCGAATGGGCGGGGCGCGGCAACGGCAACTCGCAAGGCGATGGCCCGCCCGGGCAGATGAAAAAGCAGCAGCGCTACGACGCCGACCGCCGTCACTACGACGACGGCCGCTATCAGCGCCCCGACCGCCACCGCCGCGCGCCCATCGCCGTCAAGCCCGGCGCCTACTTCAGCGATGGCCAGCGCAGCAACGCGCACCAGTGGTACAGCGCGCAGTACCAGGCCGGCCATTGCCCGCCGGGTCTGGCGAAAAAGAACAACGGCTGCCTGCCACCCGGCCAGGCCAAGAAATGGCGCGTCGGCCAGCCGCTGCCGGCCAGCGTGGTGTATTACGCCGTGCCACAGCCGGTGCTGGTGCAGATCGGCCCGCCACCGTCTGGCTACCGCTACGTGCGCGTGGCGAACGACATCCTGCTCATGGCGGTCGGTTCGCGCATGGTGATCGATGCGATCACCGACCTGGGGCGGGTGCTTTGAACCGTTAAGTGGGCACGTAACATCGACGCGCCATGACCGAGAATCGCTGACCATGAACCGCCGTCACTGCCACCGCCTGCTGGGCGCCGCCGCGCTCATCACCCTGTTTCCAGGCCTCTCCGCCTGCGCCGCGGGCAGCGGCATGCCCGGCTACACGGTGTCGCAGCAGCGGCTGAACGAATTGCTGGCGCGCCAGTTTCCCGTCACGCGCAACCTGCTGGGCGGGCTGGCCGACCTGACCTTGTCGTCGCCGCGCCTCGGCTTGCTGCCGGCCTCCAACCGCGTCTCGACGATGTTCGATCTGGGCCTGACCGAGCGCCTGGCCGGCTCGCGCTACAGCGGCGGCATGGACCTGGACTACGGCCTGCGGCTTGACCTGCAGGAAGGCGCGGTGCGCATGGCCGACGTGCGCGTCAACCGCCTGACCATCGACCAGTTGCCGCGCGCACAGCAGCAACTGGTGTCGCAGTACGCGCCCGACATTGCCGGCCGCCTGCTGTCCGACATGGTGCTGTACCGCCTGCCCGCCGAACAGCTCGCGCTGGCGCGCAACATGGGCTGGGGCGCGGCGGCGCTGCGCGTGCTGCCCGATGGCCTGCGCATCGACATGGGGCCGGCCGGCACGCGCTGATTTTCAAGCAGAACAGGCCGCCAGCGCTTGCTGGGCAAGCGCAAGCAGCTATCTAAACGGTAGCTTCGATCAAGCCATCTTGCAGCCCGCACCCGAATCCGACAGCGCCTTGGCGGCCACGCCCAGCACCTTGTTCTCGCCCTTGTCGACCACGCGCAGGTAGAAGTCCTGCACCGGGTTGTGGGCGCGGCCCGTAGCCTGCGCTCGGCCATTGGGGCAAACGCCGGGCTTTCGTAGGATGGCCCTGGCATTCACCCATTACCAGGAGACACACCATGCACAACACCCACCTGCGCATCGGCCACGGCGCGCATCCCGTCATCGCCTTGCACGGCTGGTTTGGCCACGCGGGCGGCTGGGGGCCGTTCACGCAGCAGCTCAACACGCAGGACTTCAGCTACGTCTTCATGGACCAGCGTGGCTACGGCGGCATGCGCCGATCCGGCGGGCCCTACACCGTGGAGCAGATCGCGCAGGACGCGCTGGCGCTGGCCGACCGCCTGGGCTGGCAGCGCTTTTCGCTCATCGGCCACTCGATGGGCGGCTCATCGATCCAGCAGGTGCTGGCCGCCGCGCCCGAGCGCGTGCGTGCGCTGGTCGCTCTCACGCCCGTCTCGGCCATCGGCGTGCCGTTTGACGAGCAGGGCTGGCAGCTCTTCAGCGCCGCTGGCAGCGACGTACAGGCGCGCCGCGCCATCATCGACTTCACCACCGGCAACCGCCTCACGGGCACCTGGCTCGACGCCATGGCCGCCAGCACGCAAACCAATTCCGACGACGAGGCCGTGGCCGGCTACCTGCAGTCGTGGGCCAAGACCAGCTTCGTGGACAAGATTCAGGGCCAACAGCTGCCGGTGTTGGTGCTGCCAGGCGAGCACGACCCGGCGCTGGGCGAAGCCGCCTGCCGCGCCACCTGGATGCAGCACTACCCCAACGCGCAACTCGAGGTGGTGCGCAACGCCGGCCACTACCCGATGGACGAAACGCCGATCATCCTGGCCACCACGATCGAGAAGTTTCTAGCCGGCGTGCCCGAATAACGGCGCCGGTGGTCACGCGTCGCGCGTGCCCACGGCGCGCCGCGCCGCTGTCCGACAGCGCGGCGCCGCGTGGTCGGCCAAGCTGCTCCTTCTGAACACCATCAGGAGATACGCATGGCCGACATCGACCATCAACCCCGCCACGACCTCGCCGGCGCCGAAGCCGGCCAGAAGATCAAGGACATCGCGGGCGACGCGCGCATGTGCATGTTCTCGACCGACGTGACGCAGTTCCCTGGCGACACGCGGCCGATGGCGATCCAGGAAGTGGACGACGATGGCACCGTCTGGTTCATCAGCTCCAGCGAGAGCGAGAAGAACCGCGACATCGCGCGCGACCCGCGCGTCGTGCTCACCTTCCAGAACGACGACAAGTCGAGCTACCTGAGCCTGTCGGGCAAGGCCAGCGTTCACACCGACAAGGCCACCATCGACAAATACTGGACGGCCTTTGCCAAAGCCTGGTTCGACGGCAAGGACGACCCGCGCGTTACGGTCATCAGCGTCAAGCCCGAGCGCGGCCACTACTGGGAAACCAAGTCCGGCAAGGTGATCGCCATGGCCAAGATGACGCTCACGGCCATCACCGGCAGCAAGATGGACGATGGTGGGGTGGATGGCGAATTGACGCTTTGAGGGCGGGGCGCGACAACGCGCCCGCCTCGCTAGGCCAGCGCCGCATGCGCCGCCAGCGTCTGCGCCACCGCGCGCGCGGCTTCGGCGCCCTTGGCGACGAAGTGCTGGGTGAAGAAGTCGCGGTGCGTGGCGTGTTCGTGAAAGTCCTTGGGGGTCAGCACCACCGAGAACACCGGCACGCCGGTATCGAGTTGCACGCGCATCAGGCCTTCGATGACGGCGTGGGCCACGAAATCGTGGCGGTAAATGCCGCCATCGACCACCAGCGCGCAAGCCACGATGGCCTGCACGTTGCCGCGTTGGGCGAGGGCTTGCGCGAGCAGCGGAATCTCGAAAGCGCCGGGCACTTTGTGCAAATCGATGAAGGGCGGCGCGCTGGGCCACAGGCGTCCGTATTCGGCCGCGAAGCCCCGCTCAGCCTGGCCGACGATGTCGGCGTGCCAGCCGGCCCGCACGAAGGCGATGCGGGGCTGCGAATCGGAATGAAAAGGGCCGCTGGCGCTTGATGGGTGCGCGCGAGCAGCTATGAATTGAGAAGCATGGGTCTGATTCATCGACATCTCCGTGAACAACGTGAGAAAGAATCAGGGCGCACGCGAAACGCGCCGCGGCCACGCCAGCGGTGCGCCCGGCGCCAACGCCCGGCACGCCGCGACCGCAGCCAAGCGGCAACGCTTCGCACGCTCTCTTTCATCCGGACTGTGACCGTCGGCCCTGGCATCGCACCAGGTCTGCTGACCTCCGGCAGACATCAGCCGCCGGAGCGCTCGCGGGCTGCTGCTCCATCGCTGAAGCAGATACCGCCGGTGGGGACTTTCACCCCGCCCTGAGAACGCTTGTGCGACGGCGCCTTCACAGCGCCGTCGCATCAGCATGATAAGAAAGGGTGGGCCACAGACACGATGCGTGGGCGATAGCGGCCCATCAGTCGTGCGGCAGCCGTTCGATCAGACCCATCGCCGCCGCTGGGTTGCGGGCCTTGGCGGCGGCGATGAAATAGACGTAGACATCGCTCGGTGCTTCGGCGGCAGCGGAGGACTCAATCAAGGGCAAATCGGCGGGCGATTCGCCGCGCGACCAGGCTCGGGCACGCTTTGCCCAGGCGTCCAGTTCGGCGGGCGGGTAGCCGGTGGGCTCGTCCGCCTCGGCCCGCATCAGCCGCGCGTAGACGAAATGGCCCGTCACGTCGGCCATTTTCGGGTAGTCGGGCGAATCGGTGTAGACCGTGGCCACGCCGTAGTCGCGCGCCAGTCGCACATAGTCGGCGCAGGCAAAGCTCTCGTTGCGTGGCTCCACCACGTGGCGCAGCGGCAGGCCATCGAGCTTGTCGGGCAGCAGGGCGAAGAAGGACTCGACGTCATCGGCATCGAAGCGGCGATACGGCGGCAGCTGCCACACGATGGGGCCAAGCTTTTCGCGCAGTTCGGCAACACCGCTTTCCAGAAAATGCACCACGCTCTCGGCGCCGTCGCTCAAGGCCTTGCGCTGAGTGGCAAAGCGGTGCGCCTTGATGGCGAACTGAAAGCCGTCCGGCGTCTCATCGCGCCAGCGCGCGTAGGTGGCCGGCTTTTGCGTGGCGTAGAAGGTGGCGTTGATCTCGATGCTGGTCAGCTGCCGGCTGGCGAAGTGCAGCTCTTGCGCGGCGGGCAAGCCGGCCGGGTAGAACACGCCGCCGCGCCACTCGTCGAAGTTCCAGCCGCCGATGCCGACGCGGATACGGGGTGTGTCACCAGACATGACCGCTATTCAATCAATAGCTGTTCGCGCTTGCCACACAAGCGCTGGAGCCTGATTTGATTCAGATTCACGCGGCCGGCACCTGCAGCCCTCGCTGCACCGCAGGCCGCGCCACAAACGCATCCAGCACGCGCTGCACTTCGGCAAAGCGGCCGAACTGCACCAGATCGCGCGCTTCGTAAAAGCCGATCAGGTTGCGCACCCACGGGAAGATGGCGATGTCGGCGATGCTGTAGTCATCGCCCACCATCCAGGCGCGGCCTTTGAGGTGCCCGTTCAGTACGCCGAGCAGGCGCGCGCTCTCAGCCACGTAGCGGTCGCGCGGGCGCTTGTCCTCATACTCCTTGCCGGCGAATTTGTGGAAGAAGCCGAGCTGGCCAAACATGGGCCCGACGCCGCCCATCTGGAACATCAGCCACTGCAGCGCGTGGTAGCGCGCGGCCGGGTCCTGGGGCAGCAGCTGGCCGGTTTTTTCGGCCAGGTAGATCAGGATGGCTCCCGACTCGAACAGCGCCAGCGGTTGACCGCCCGGGCCGTTCGGGTCAAGGATGGCGGGGATCTTGTTGTTTGGGTTGAGGCTGAGGAATTCGGGCGAGGTCTGGTCGTTGCTGCCAAAGTCCACGCGGTGCGCTTCGTAGGGCAAGCCGGTTTCCTCCAGCATGATCGACGCCTTGACGCCGTTGGGCGTGGCCAGCGAGTACAGCTGCAGCCGATCCGGGTGGCGCGCCGGCCATTTGCGGGTGATGGGGAAGGTGTCGAGTGCGGCGGTCATGCGGCCAATATACGCGGCCGCGATGTCCGTTGCGCCGGAGGTGGCATGGGGCCGCGCATCGGCGTAAAGTCGCGTTTTCTTTCGCTTTGCTGACAAGCCCATTGCCATGAACGCACCCCTGCACCGTGAAATGGCCGGCACCCCTGCGTGGGACGCCGCCGCCGCGCTCGACCAGATCACCCGCCAGTGGGACGGCGACATCGTGCGCCGCCTGACGGAGTACATCGCCGTGCCGGCCAAGTCGCTCGCCTTCGACCCCGACTGGGCCGCGCACGGCTTCATCGACCACGTGGTGCGCGATGCGGCCGACTGGGTGCTGGCGCAGAAGGTGCCGGGCTTGAAGCTGGAGGTGGTGCGCATCGATGGCCGCACGCCGGTGATCTTCTTCGAGATCGATGGCACGAAAGCCGGCGCCGCGCAAACGGTGCTGATGTACGGCCACCTCGACAAACAGCCGGAGTTCACCGGCTGGCGCAGCGACCTGGGGCCGTGGACGCCGAAGTACGAAGACGGCAAGCTCTACGGCCGCGGCGGCGCCGACGACGGCTACGCGGTGTACGCGGCCATCGCCGCCGTGCAGGCGCTCAAGAGCCAGAACGTGCCGCATCCGCGCATCGTCGGCCTGATCGAGACCAGCGAGGAAAGCGGATCGCCCGATTTGCTGCCCTACATCGATGCGCTGCGCCCACGGCTGGGTGATGTCGGCCTGGTCGTGTGCCTGGATTCGGGTGCCGGCAATTACGACCAGCTGTGGCTCACCACCAGCCTGCGCGGCATGGCGGCTGGCACGCTGAAGGTCGAGGTGTTGACCGAGGGTGTTCACTCCGGCGATGCGTCGGGCCTGGTGCCGAGCAGCTTCCGCATCCTGCGCCACGTGCTCGACCGGCTGGAGGACTCGGCCACCGGGCGGCTGCTGCCGGCCAGCTTTCATTGCGACATTCCAGCAGAGCGCATCGAGCAGGCGAAGGCAACGGCGGCCATCCTGGGCGACGACTTGTTCAAGCGCTACCCGTGGGTGCATTACGACTGCGGCGGCGAATCACGCCGCGTGCTGCCGATGACGGGCGACCCGGTGGACGCGCTGCTGGCGCGCACCTGGCGGCCGACGCTGAGCGTGACCGGGGCCGAGGGGTTTCCGGCGCCGCAGGATGCGGGCAACGTGCTGCGGCCCTACACCGCCTTCAAGCTCAGCCTGCGCCTGCCGCCGCTGGTCGATGCCGCGCAGGCGGTGCAGGACGTGAAGCGCCTGCTGGAAGACAACGCGCCCTATCAGGCGAAGGTGACGTTCGAGCATTCGGGTGGCGCCACTGGCTGGAACGCACCCGCATCGGCCGCCTGGTTCACGCAGGCGCTGGATGCCGCGTCCAACGCGCATTTCGGCGCGCCTTGCGGTTACATCGGCCAGGGCGGCACCATCCCGCTGATGAACCAGTTGAGCGAAGGCTTTCCGACCTCGCAGATGATGGTCTGCGGCGTGCTGGGCCCGCGCAGCAATGCGCACGGGCCGAACGAGTTCCTGCATGTGCCCTACGCCAAGAAGCTGACGGCGGCGGTTGCTGAAGTCATCGCGCGCATGGAATGACGCACCCCCTGAGCCGGCTTGCAGCCGCCTTCCCTCTGGAAGAGGGACGACGCCAGCGGCCGGGCCAAGCCCGCTGCGCGGCGCCCACGCAAGGCCTGCTCCGCGGCCAGTTGCTCTTAGGGTTTCATCGGTTGCGGGTGGCGCGCGAGCGCCGTGGATAACGAACATGGCCAACCACAACACCGATTCCACGTTGTCCAGTTTCGTCAGCACGCACGGCGAATCGCTGGCGCTGCACGACTGGCCGCTGTCGGCGGGCTGGCCGATCCGTGGCGTGGTGTTGCTGGTGCACGGCCTGGGCGAGCACGTGGGCCGCTATGTGCACGTGGCCGACCGACTGAACCAGTGGGGCTTTTCGGTGCGCGGCTACGACCAATACGGCCATGGCGAATCGGCCGGGCTGCGCGGCGAGCTGCCGACCGACGACAAGCTGCTGGACGACCTGGCCACCGTCATCGACGACACGCGCGCGCGCATGGACGATCGCCTGCCGCTGATCCTGCTCGGCCATTCGATGGGCGGCCTGGTGGCGGCGCAACTGGTGTCGCTCAAGCTGCGCCGCGTGGATGCGCTGGTGCTGTCGTCGCCAGCGTTTGATCTGGGCTTGAGCGTGATGCAGAAGGCGTTGATGAACTCGCTCTACCGCATTGTGCCGGGGGCGCGGGTGGGCAACGGCGTGGAGCCGCGCTATTTGTCGCACGACCTGGCCATGGTCGACGCCTACCGCGCTGATCCGCTGGTGCATGACCGCATCAGTGCACGGCTGGCGCACTTCATCGACAGCGCGGGTGCCGCGGTGCTCAAGCGCGCGCCGCGCTGGAAGGTGCCCACGCTGCTGCTCTACGCCGGGCAGGACATGGTCGTCAGACCCGCCGGCAGCCACGCCTTTGCCAGCGCCGCGCCGCCCGAGTGGGTGACCGCGCAGGCATATCCCATGCACTACCACGAGCTGTTCAATGAGCTGGACAGCGCGCCGGTGTTCGAGGTGCTGCGCGAATGGCTGGTGCAACGCTTTCCGCCGGTGGCGCTGGAGCACGCGGGCGAGTTGCCCTGATGCCGTGGCGGGCGGGCATCGAACAGGTTACCCCGTTAACGGGATACCCCCATAACTAACAAAGAATTACATTGGTGCTGAAACAGTGCTGCGCTCAAGAACGGCAGCAGCGCGTGCACGCCAGGTCGCTCTGCAAGGGAGGGCTTGGCAAAGGAGGGCACGATGAGCACCTTGATAAGTCAGAAATGGGGCCGTCGCTCACGCCGGGCAGCTTGGGTGGTGCTCGGCCTGGGTGGGCAGGCGGTGGTGTGGGCCAATTGCAGCGGCGGCGGTTACCCGCATCTGCCGGAAGGCCCGTTTGTCGACGCCGGCCATGGTTTGGTGCGTCACGTACCCAGCCAGACCGTTTGGAAGCGTTGCGCTGAAGGCCAACGCTGGGTGCGCAACAGCTGCGTTGGCAGCGCCATGGAGGTGACCGCGACGGCGGCTGCCGATCGCGTCACCGCCGTCAACGCCAGCGCCCGAGGCACACAGAACGCTGGCCAGACCAGCTGGCGCCTGCCGCGTTTGCATGAGTTGCGCTGGCTCGTCGAGGCCGGCTGTCTGTTGCCGGCCATCAACCAGACCCAGTTTCCGCGCACCCCGGCTGCGCCGTTCTGGACCGAGACGCCGTTCCTGGGTGCGTCGAACTCCGCATGGACGGTTGATTTCGCTGGCGGCAACGCGCTGGGCACCCACCGACAGGCGAAGGCCGCGTTGCGGCTGGTACGCGTTTCCGCCAACGAGGAGGTGCTGCCGCGCGCGCTGGCATTGGCGTCGCCGCCGCGGGCGCCAGCGCGTCAACGACAGCCGGTTGTACCTGTCGGGTCTGTGCGTCCCGCAGCGCCGACACCCATCTCCGACGTCGTCACCATCAACCGGCCACTGGTGCCGGTCACCCCGCCGCCCATCAACTTCTTTCCGCCGCCACCGTCCGGTCCGCACTGCCGGTAAGCCGCGAAACGCAATCACCCGTGCCGTGCGGCCCCGCGGGTACGGGACGTGAACCCCAGCCACGCCAACGCGCCCGCAATCACCACCAACACCGGCAGCGAACCCAGGTTCAACCAGCGCCAGCCCTGCGTCGTCACCAGCGCGCCAGAAGCGAACGAGGTGAACGCCATGGTGGCGAACACGCAGAAGTTGATGGCCGCCTGCGCGCGGTCTTTTTCTTCTGGCCGGTAGGCGGTCAACGCCAGCGTGGTGCTGCCGGTGAAGAGGAAATTCCAGCCCACGCCGAGTGCGAACAAGGCCACCAGAAACTGCTGCAGATCGACGCCCGACAGCGCGATCGCCACGCACACGCCATTCAGCAGCACACCCACGCCCATGATCGGCAGCGTGCCAAAGCGCTTGATCAAATGCCCGGTGAAAAAGCCCGGCGCGAACATGCCGATCACGTGCCACTGCAGCACCTGCGCGGCGGCCCCAAAGTCGAAGCCGCACACCTGCATGGCCAGCGGCGTGGCAGCCATCAGCAGGTTCATCACGCCATAGCCCAGCGCCGCGCCCACGGTAGCGACCATGAACACGGGCTGGCGCATGATCTCCGCCAGTGGCCGGCCGGCCGCGCTGCCGGCGTCCTTGGGCGGCGTCGGCGGAAACGCAATGAAAGCCATCACGCCCATGGCTAGCAACGCCACCAGCGCCAGCGCCAGATAAGCGCCGACGAAGGGCACAGGCAGCACGGTGCGCGTCCACGCTGCCAGATTGGGTCCGGCGATGGCGCCCAGCAAGCCGCCGGCCAGCACCAGCGACACCGCTTTCTCGCGCCACGCCGGCGGCGCCAGCTCGGCCGCAGCAAAGCGGTAGAGCTGGCCGTTGGCACTGTAGTAGCCCGCAATCAAGGTGGCCGCCACCAGCAGCCAGAACTGGCGCGTCCAGGCGGCAAAGGCGGCCAGCAGCGCCGAGCCCAGGGCCACCACCAGCCCGATCTGGAACGAGCCCTTGCGCCCGAAGCGCGCCTGCGTGCGCGCCACCAGCGGCGTGGCCAGCGCGCCGCCAACCACGTAGCCCATCACCGGCAGCGTCGCCATCCAGCCGAAGGGCGCCAGTTGCAGGCCGACCAGGCCGTTGATGGCGATGAAGGTGACGTTGTTGGTCAGGAAAAGGCCCTGACACAGCGTCAGCAGCAGCAGGGCGCGGTTCATGCGGCAGTGTAGGCCGATCCGGCGGCCGGCCTTGGGCGTCTGAACTGCGTCAAGACCATGCGCGGCCCGGCAGTTGAAAGCCAGCATGCCGCGTAAGGGCTCGACTTGAACTGCCCGCGCCGTTGGCGCAAAGTCCACACGTCTTTCCATCACCGAATCCGCTTGAGGAGTTCCCTTCCGTGGCCCTGATTCAACCGCTGCAAGACCTGCAGCCGCACGACCATTCGACGCCCGAGGCGATCTACGGCTTTGACGCGCGCGGCGTCGCCAAGCGGTTTCGCCACGCGGCGATCTTCGGCGCGCTCGATGCGCTGCAGCCGGGCGAGGCGATGCGCTTCGTCAACGACCACGATCCGCTGCCGCTCCTGGCGCAGATGCAGCAGCGCTATGGCGACGGCGTGCGCATCGAGTACCGCCAGCGTGCGCCCGAAGCCGTGATGATCGATTTCATCCGCCAGTAGCGCAACCGGCGGCGCGCCGTCAGAGCGTGAGCCGCGCCAGCACCGCCAGCGGCGCCGTTTCGGCCCGCAGCACGCGCGCGCCGAGCGTGATCGGCTGCCAGCCGGCGGCGCGGGCAGCGGCGTCTTCTTCGGAGCTCAGGCCGCCTTCGGGGCCGGACACCATCGTCACGTCGTCTGTTGGCGACAACGCAGCGGCGCAACCGGCCACCGGGCGCGCATCGGGCGCCAGTGACAGCACCCAGCGCGCCGGCGTCGCATTCGTTGCATTCCGAAAATACTCCTGAAAAGTGAGCTGTTCGCGCACGTCCAGCAAGCGGTTGCGGCCACTTTGTTCACAAGCCGCGTTGGACACGGCTTGCCAGTGCGCACGCTTTTTCTCGGCCCGCTCGCCCGACAGGCGCAGGCTGCTGCGCGCCATCAGCACGGGCGTCAGGCTGGCGGCGCCCAACTCGGTCGCTTTCTCCACCAGCCAGTCCATGCGCTCGGCCGCCATCAGGCCCACAACCAGGTGCACGGCGCGGGTTGATTCGCGCTCGACGGCGTGGTGCGCGCCCACGCGCACCTGCACGTCTGAGCGCCCCATGCGGGTGATGGTCGCATCCCACTCGCCACCCGTGCCATCAAACAGCGTGATCGCGCCGCCCGGCTGCAGCCGCAGCACCTGCACGTGGCGCGCAGCGCCGGGCGGCAGCGCCAGTTCGGCGTCGGTGGACAGCGGCAGGGCAACGTGAAAGCGGGGCATGGCGGATGCAATGTGACGCCCGATGGTAGCGGCGCCCGCCCGGCTGCCGCTACCATCGCCGCACCATGACCGACCGCCTGGCCGCCGCCCCGACCACTTGCCCTTCCTGTCGCGCGCCGATGCAGGCGCACCCCGTGGCCGCGCACCACGGCGCCACGCTGGAGCTGGACTTGTGCCACGCCTGCCACGGCATCTGGTTCGACGGCAACGAGAACCTGCGCATGGCGCCGCAAGGCGTGGTCGATCTGTTCCGCGACCTGCACGCGCATCGCGACGATGCCCAAGGCCCGCTGTCCCGCGACCTGAATTGCCCGCGCTGCAAGCGCGGTCTGGTGCAGGGCGCTGACGTGGTGCGCACCGGCCGCTACATCACCTACCGCTGCCCGCAGCGGCATGGGCGCTTCTCGACCTTTTCGTCGTTCATGATCGAAAAGGGCTTCGTGCGCCAGCTCACCAAGCCCGAAATCGCCGACCTGGCCGAGCGCGTGCGCATCATCCATTGCGGCAGCTGCGGCGCCCCGGTCGATCTGCGCCAGCACGACGCCTGCCCGTATTGCCGCGCGGCGTTCTCACTGCTCGATCCGCAGGCGGTGGAACGTGCGCTGGCCGGTTACGGCCAGCAGGCGCGCCGCGCCGACGAAGGCCCCAAGCCCACCGACCTGGCCGACGCGCTGGTCGCCCTGGAGCGCGACCGCGAGCGCGCCAAGCGCGAAGAGCAGAAGGAGCGCTGGTCAAACGCCGACGCCAGCGGCTTCACCGTCGACGACCTGTGGTCGGCCGGCGTCGACCTGGTGTGGAACGTACTGCGGCGTTGAACGCCGCCCCGGCGATAGCGCCTTATTCCACCGTCGCGCCCGATTCCTTCACCACCTTGGCCCACTTGGCGATCTCGGTCTGCTGGTAGCGCGCCAGCTCGTCGGGCGTCGATCCCACGGGCTCCAGCCCCAGGTCAGACAGCTTCTTCGCCACGTCCGGCAGCTTGAGCACCTCGGCCACCTGCGTCGACAGCTTGTCGGCCACGGGCTTGGGCGTGCCGGGCGCGGCAAACAGAGCGAACCACGACACGGCCTCGAAGCCCGGCAGGCCGGCTTCAGACAGTGTCGGAATGTCCGGTGCCGCCGGTGAGCGCCTGGGGCTGGTCACGCCTAAAGCGGCCCGGCGCTGGGCCAGGGCATGAAGATTCGCGGATCGCCGCATGTGCAGTTGCGCGTGCGCCCGAGCCAGAAGCGCGGCATGCTGGTGGCCTACCTGTACGACGTGGATCAGTTCGATGTCGGCACCGTCATCACCCACGGCGCGCGTGCCCTGCACTGGGCCACGCCGGGCCAGAGCGTGGAATTCAACTTCGACCTGAACGCCATCGCCTACGACGTGGCGCCCGGCCACAAGCTGGCTCTGGTGTTCGACACCGCCGACCACCTGTACGGCGCGCCGGTGCACTTTGGCGAGGCGTTTTCGATGACGATCGAGGCGCGCGATGGGGTGTCGGCGCTGACGATTCCGTCGCGCTGATCGGCGTCCGCCACGGCTGGGCGCGTCATGACCGCGCTCTATCGAGCGCATGACCTCGGCCTGCGGCCATCGATGACGCGTCCTGCGGACGCATGACTGATGTCATGGCGCGTAGCGCCGTCATTGAAGGCCGCAGGCCGAGGTCATTGAGCGAAGCGAAGTCATGCCCGAT
>JAGOVZ010000152.1 GCA_018060485.1 Ottowia sp.
TGAAAACCGGCGACGAGGTGCTGATCCCCGACAACGCCTACGGCCCCAACAAGGCGCTGGCCGAGGGCGAGCTGGCCGCCTTCGGCATAACGCACCAGTATTACGACCCAATGGACGTGGCCGACCTGGCCGCGCGCATCACGCCGAAGACGAAACTGGTGTGGCTGGAAGCCGCCGGCTCGGTGACGATGGAATTCCCCGACCTGATCGCGCAGGTGCGCCTGTGCCGCGAGCGCGGCGTGGTCAGCGCGCTCGACAACACCTGGGGCGCCGGGCTGGCCTTCAACGCGTTTGATCTGGATGGCGCGGGCCTTGGCGTGGATATTTCGGCCCACGCGCTGACCAAGTACCCCAGCGGCGGCGGCGACGTGCTGATGGGCAGCGTGACGACGCGCGATGAGGCGCTGCACCTCAAGATCAAGCTCACCCACATGCGGCTCGGCCTGGGCGTGGGCGCCAACGATGCCGAGGCCGTGCTGCGCGCGCTGCCCAGCATCGGCCTGCGCTATCGCGCGCAAGACCAGGCGGCGCGGGCGCTGGCGCTCTGGTGTCTCACGCAGCCGCAATTGGCGCAGGTGCTGCATCCCGCCTTGCCCGGCGCACCCGGCCACGCGCATTGGCAGCAACTGTGCGGCGCGGCCGATGCCCGTGGCGACGGCGCGGCGGCGGGACTGTTCAGCGTGATGGTCGATGCGCGCTACACGCCGGCGCAGGTCGACGCCTTCTGTGACGCGCTCAAGCTGTTCAAGCTCGGCTACAGCTGGGGCGGCCCGGTCAGCCTGGTGGTGCCTTACGACCTGGCCAGCATGCGCGGGCAGTGGCCAGCGCATTTGGCGCGCGGCACGCTGGTGCGCTTCTCGCTGGGGCTGGAAGCGGTGGCCGATCTGCAGGCCGACCTGACCCAGGCCCTTGCGCAAGCGTTGCCCACTTGACTGCTTCGTTTTATATAGCTGCCAGCGCTTGAGAGACAAGCGCCGGCGGCTGATTTGATTCAAAATTTCGGCCTGCTGCACCCAGTGGTGCCACAGCGCCTGTATCCTGCGCCGCATCCACCACCTTGCCGACCGATGACTGACCGCGCCTCCGACACGCCCCGCCCGGACGACTCACCCGCTGCGCCCGCCGCCTACCAGCCCTACGTGCCGCCGGTGCCGACCGCGCCCCAGGCCGTGATGGTGCCGCTCGGCCTGTCCGACCCGCTGCGCTGGCTGCGCCTGGGCTGGCGCGATTTTCTGGCCGCGCCGGGCATCGGCTTGTTCTACGGCGTCTGCTTCTGGCTCATGGCGGTGGTGCTGACGCTGGTGTTTCGCAACAAGCCCGAATACGTGATGTCGATCGCCTCGGGCTGCCTGCTCATTGGGCCGTTTCTGGCCATGGGCCTGTATGAAGTCAGCCGCCGGCGTGAGGCCGGCATCAAGCCCGAGCTGGGCGCCTCGCTCACCTGCTGGGACAAGCACATCCGCAGCATGGGCATGCTGGTGCTGGTGCTGATCGTGCTGGAACTGCTGTGGGGCCGCGCCTCGCTGGTCGTGTTCGCGGTGTTCTTCAACACCGGCATGCCGTCGACCACCGGCGTGCTGCAGGCCATCTTCAACCCCGACAACATCGAGTTCGTGCTGGTCTACCTGATGGTGGGCGGCATCTTTGCGCTGCTGGTGTATTCGACGGCCGTGGTGTCGATCCCGATGATTCTCGACCGCGACACCGACGCCATCAGCGCCGCCATCACCAGCATCCGCGTGGTGTTTGCCAACCCGATCACCATGCTGTGGTGGGGCTTTCTGATCACGCTGCTGATCGCCATCGGCCTGGCCACGTGGGGCGTGGGGTTGATCATCATTGGCCCGCTCTTGGGCCATGCCAGCTGGCATGCCTACCGCGGCGCCGTGCGCTGGCAAGAGCCAGCCGCCGCCGCGTGACGTGCCGGGTGTTACAGTGGCCCGCATCGATCAGGAGGCAACGCATTGGCAACCCCCAACTACGGCTACGAAAAACGCCAGCGCGAGCTGGAAAAGAAACGCAAGAAGGAAGAAAAAGCCCGCGCCAAGGCTGAGCGCAAGTCGGGCGAGGGCGGCGATGGCCCCGAGTTGGACGATGGCGCCACGGATGCGGCCGCAGGCTCGGACGGCGCCGGCGATGGTGGCGACGGCGGTGGTGGCGATTGACGCCATCCGCTATCAATAAGAGAGCTGCTAGCGCTGGCTGGTCAAGCGCCAGTGGCTGAAATCATCTAAAAAATCTCAAGCGCCGGCCCCACCGCTGGCAGCGTTTTCGTCGTCCTCCCCTTGAACGATGGCCTTGGCCGCGCGCGCCAGCGCTTGCGGTCCGCGGTCGGCCAGCGCCACCGGCAGTGCCTCGCCAAAGCGCGCGAAGTTGCGCCGCGTCGATGTGGCGTAACCAGGGTCGTAATGCAGCGCCAGCAGCTCGCGCACCACCGCTTCGATCTCGCCAGCGTGCACCAGGCGCTTCCATTCGTCCACCACCGCGTGGCCGCGCAGGGCAATGAGCGTGTCGAGCCGCTGGCAGAAGAAGGCCGGGTCGCTGACGAAGAACGGGTAGTCCTCCAGCAGCAGCGCCACGCGCTCGTCGTCGGACAAGTCGACGCGCAGGCAGTCGCTGGCGCGCATGGCGTCGATCAGCGCGTCGGGGAGCGTGCAGTTGCCGACCTTCTTGCTCTCGGCCTCCACGTACACCGGGCGCGCCGCGTCAAAGCCGCGCAATTGTTCCCACACCAGCATCTCGAAGCGCTTTTGCGAGGGCTGCGGCTGCCCCGGAATCAGCCCCAGCACCGACGCGCGGTGGCTGGCCAGCCCTTCCAGATCGAGCACCTGCGCGCCTGCATCACGCAGCGCGTGCAACAGTCGCGTCTTGCCCGAGCCGGTCGGCCCGCACACCACGCGGTAGCAGAGGCGCGCCGCCTGCGCCGGCAAATCGGCCAGCATGGCGGCGCGAAAGGCCTTGTAGCCGCCTTCGATCAAGCTGACGCGAAAGCCGATCTGCCCCAGCACCAGCGACAGCGCGCCGCTGCGTTGGCCGCCGCGCCAGCAGTAGAGCAGGGGGCGCCAGTGCTTGGGCTTGTCCATGCACTCGCGCTCGATGTGGCTGGCGATGTTGCGCGCGACCAGCGCGGCGCCCAGCTTGCGCGCCTCGAACGGGTTCACTTGCTTGTACATCGTGCCCACGCGCACGCGCTCGTCGTCGTGCAGGCTCGGCCAGTTCAGGGCGCCGGGCAGGCGGTCGATGGCGTATTCGCCCTCGCTGCGGGCGTCGATGACGGCGCTGAATTCGCGCAGCCGAGCCAGGGCGTCGGCGGCGGCGATGGTTTGAACGCTCACTTGGACTTCAACAACTTCTGAATCTCAGGCCACATGTTGCCCAGGATGATCGGGTGCGCGGCGGCGGTGGGGTGAATGCGGTCGGGCTGAAACAGCTCCAGCGCGTTGGCGCGGTCGGCCACGCCCTTGAGGAAAAACGGCACCAGCGCCGCGTTGTGGGCTTTGGCGACCTGTGGGTACAGCTCGAAAAACCGCTTGCCGTAATCGGCGCCGTAGTTGGGCGGCATCTGCATGCCCACCAGCAGCACCCGGGCGCCGGCCTTTTGCGCGGCCTGCGTCATGTCGGCGAGGTTGGCTTGCGTGGCGTTGAGCGACAGGCCGCGCAGCGCGTCGTTGCTGCCCAGCTCGATCACCACCACGCCCGGCTGGTGGGTTTTAAGCAGCGCGGGCAGGCGCGAGCGGCCGCCGGCCGTGGTGTCGCCCGAGATGCTGGCGTTGATCACCTTGGCGGCGATTTTTTCGGCGGCGAGTTTTTTCTCCAGCAGCGCAACCCAGCCGTTGCCGCGGGCGATGCCGTATTCGGCGCTGAGCGAATCGCCGACGACCAGGATGGTCGGTGGTTCGGCCGCCAGCGCGGCGCCCGACAAAGCCCCGCCAGCCAGGGCCAGCAGGGTGGAGCGGATAAAGTGTCGTCGGTACAAGAAACGGCCTTTTCAATGACAGAACCTACGCCCGGCACACCGCCGGAAGCGCTCCCTCCCCAGATCGTCGCGGTGGAGCATGTTTTCAAGTCGGTCACCGATTCCACCGGCACGCTGGATATTCTGCGCGATATCCATTTCAGCCTGGCCGCGCGCGAGACCGTGGCCATCGTCGGCGCCTCGGGTTCGGGCAAGAGCACGCTGCTGTCCATCGTCGCCGGGCTCGACACGCCCACGCGCGGCACGGTGCGCGTCGACGGCGAAGACCTGTTTGCCGTCGGCGAAGACGCCCGCGCCGCGCTGCGCGCACGCAAGATCGGCTTCGTGTTCCAGAGCTTTCAACTGCTCGGCAACCTGACCGCGCTTGAAAACGTGATGCTGCCGCTGGAGCTGGCCGGCCGGCGCGACGCCCGCCAGGCGGCGAGCGACATGCTGGCGCGCGTCGGCTTGTCTGAGCGCCTGGGCCACTATCCCAAGGTGCTGTCGGGCGGCGAGCAGCAGCGCGTGGCGCTGGCACGCGCCTTCGTCGTGCAGCCGGCCGTGCTGCTGGCCGACGAGCCAACCGGCAGCCTGGATTTCGCCACCGGCGAGAAGGTGATGGAGCTGATGTTCGACCTCAACCGCGAGCAGGGCACCACGCTGGTCATGGTCACGCACGACCGCGCGATTGCCGCGCTGTGCCAGCGCCGGCTGACCGTGGAGGCCGGGCGCATCGTGGCCGACGAACGGGTCGATCTGCTCCGATCTTGATAGCTGCTTGCGCTTGACTGGCAAGCGCTGGGGGCTGAAATGACTCGACTGGCGATGGACCACAACGCCAGAGGCGAAGATTTCGCAGTTGGTCTGTTCTTTTGCGTCCTTCGCGAATTCCTTTGCGTCCTTCGCGTCCGGTATCTCGTTTTAAAGCGCGTCCAACACCAACGACCCGGCACCATGGAGGTGCCAGTTTGGTGACATCACGATGACGTGGCGGCCCTGCGCGCCCACTATGCTGCGCGTCCTTGTCCGCGCCGGTGATCGGCCCACGTTGCTATTCAACCAATAGCGCCTCGCGCTTGTCCCGCCAGCGCCAGCGGCCGTTTTTGCCGCCACGGCGCGCAACGGCGCCGCGTGCTTGATGGCGCCGCGCCATTGCTTTGGCGCACGCGCGCCGTCGGCGCCCGCTGACAGGCCGGGCACCCGGCCGTGAGCAGACTTGCGTCACCGATGCAGCACACGCTGAATCCATCGGATGTGTCCCCCACTTTGATGTCACACACCCATTCAGGAGCATTCATCATGGCCAACGAACGCGGCAAGGATTTGAACGAAGACCCCATCACCGGCGAGCCCGGTTCGCACCCGGTCGGCACCGGTCTGGGCGCCGCAGGCGGCGCGGCCGCCGGCGCGGCTCTGGGCACCGCCGTTGGCGGGCCCATCGGTACGGTGGTGGGCGGCATCATCGGTGCCGTCACCGGCGGCCTGGCCGGCAAGGACGTGGCCGAGAACCTAGACCCCACGGCCGGCGGCGAGCCGCCCGAGCACAAGGTCGCCACCGGCGTCGGCGCCACGGGCGGCGCGTTGACCGGCGCGGCCATGGGCTCCATCGCCGGGCCGCTCGGCACCGCCGCTGGCGCGGCGATTGGCGCCGTCGCCGGCGGAATGGCGGGCCGGGGCGTCGGCGAAGTGGTCAACCCCAAGGCCGCCGACGAACTGGATGAACACAACCTGGCTTCCGGCACCGGCGCGGGCGCGGGTGCCCTGGCCGGTGCCACGGTGGGCCTGGCCGGCGGCCCGGTGGGCGCCATCGTCGGCGCGGCCATTGGCAGCGTGGCCGGCGCCAAGGCGGGTGAAGGCGTGGGCGAAGTGGTCAACCCCAAGGCCGGCGATCGCCTGCAGGACCATGAACTGGCCAGCGGCGCTGGCGCCGGCGCCGGCGCGCTGACCGGCGCGGCCATTGGCGCCGTCGGTGGCCCGGTCGGCGCGGCCGTGGGCGCCGCGGTGGGCGCTGGGCTGGGCAGCAAGGCCGGCAAGGGTTTGGGCGAAGCGGTCAACCCCAAGGCGGGTGACCGCGTGGGCGAGCACAACCTGGCCACCGGCACGGGTGCCGGCGCCGGTGCGGCCACGGGCGCGCTGGTCGGCGCTGTGGGCGGCCCGGTCGGCATGGCTGTCGGCGCGGCTGTCGGCGGCCTGGCCGGCGGCGCACTGGGCCATGGCGCGGCCGAAATCGTCAACCCCGCCGCCGAAGACGCCTACTGGCGCAGCGCCTACGCCGCCCGCCCCGGCTACGTGCGGGGTTATGACTACGACGCCGACTACGCCGGCGCCTATCGCCTGGGCTACGAAGGCCGTGGCCGCTATGTTGGTCGCGGCTGGGATGAGGTCGAGCCTTCGCTGCGCAGCGACTGGGAACGCGCCAAGGATCGCTCGCGCCTGACCTGGGACGAAGCCCGCTACGCCGTGCGCGACGCCTGGGACCGCGTGGACGGCTACAACGCCGCCGGCGCCCCGCGCATGCGCGA
>JAGOVZ010000023.1 GCA_018060485.1 Ottowia sp.
TCGGCGGCGTGATGGAGCACATCGAGCAGGCCGGCGTGCACTCGGGCGACTCCGGCTGCTCACTGCCGCCTTACTACCTCAAGCAGGCCACCATCGACGAACTCAAGCGCCAGACCGCCGCCATGGCGGGCGCGCTGGAGGTGGTCGGCCTGATGAACGTGCAGTTCGCGATTCAGGAAGTGCCGCAGGACGACGGCACGAAGAAGGACGTGATCTACGTGCTTGAAGTCAACCCGCGCGCCAGCCGCACCGTGCCCTTCGTCAGCAAGGCGACCGGCATTCAACTGGCCAAGGTCGCGGCGCGCGTGATGGCCGGCCAGACGCTGGATGCGCAAGGCATTGGCGCCGAAGTCACGCCGCCGTATTTCAGCGTGAAAGAGGCGGTGTTCCCCTTCGTCAAGTTCCCGGGCGTCGACACCATCCTCGGCCCCGAGATGAAATCCACCGGCGAGGTGATGGGCGTCGGCAAGACCTTTGGCGAGGCCTACATCAAGGCCCAGATGGGCGCCGGCGAGCGCCTGCCCAAGCCGCTCAAGGCCGATGGCACACCGGCCGGCAAGGTGTTCCTCACGGTCAAGAACACCGACAAGCCGACGGCGGTCAAGATCGCACGCGATCTGGTGGCGATGGGTTTTGCGCTCGTTGCCACCAAGGGCACGGCGCAGGCCATCCGCGACGCCGGCATTGCTTGCGACACCGTGAACAAGGTCACCGAAGGCCGCCCGCACATCGTCGACATGATCAAGAACGGCGAGATTTCGCTGGTCATCAACACGGTGGAAGAGCGCCGCAACGCGATTGCCGATAGCCGCGCCATCCGCACCAGCTCGCTCTTGGCGCGCGTGCCCACCATCACCACCATCGCCGGCGCCGAGGCGGCGGTGGAGGGCATGAAGTTCATGGACAAGCTGGGCGTCATCTCCGTGCAGGAAATGCACGCCCAATTGACGGCCTGAGCGGGTTGCGCGTCAGCGCGTGGTCACCCGCACCAGCGCGGTGACCGGCTTGCCGCCGACCAGCACCGGTTGGTGCCGGTCGTCGGCCAGCAGCACGCCGATGACATGCTCCCCCTTGGGCGACTGGCAGGCGCCAAAGTCGGCCTTGATCAGGTCGCCGCCAAAGTCGCTGTTCATGCTGTTGTAGGGCTTGCCGGGCTGGTTGCACTTGTCGCCATCGGGGTCGATCTTCATGTGGAGGTGGCCGCAGCGCGTGTCGCTGCCACACTGGCCGGCCGGCATGAGCTTGAAGTTGCTCTGCACCACGACTCCGACGGTTTGCGCCTTGCCGCCACCCAGCGGCAGACTGGCGCCTTCGGGCGGCCAGACGATCTGGAGCGAGGGCGCGTCTTGCGACCAGGCGGGCGCACCCCAACAACCTATGACCAAGCCCAGCAGGCCGGCAGTCATGTGCTTTTGCATGGAAAAACTCCTTCAATGTCGGTGAAAAGTTGAACATCGTGATGTAATCGCTGAATACATCCGCTGCACATACTACCCTAAAGTAATCGCTGATTACTTGAAATTTTCATGACCTTACCCGTTGCCCCCGAGCCCCGGCAGAGCTACCACCACGGCAATCTGCGCCAGGCGCTGATCGACGCTGCGTTGGCGTTGCTCGAAGAAGGCGGCGTTGAGGCCTTGAGCGTGCGCTCCGCTGCCCAGCGCGCCGGGGTATCGCCCGGCGCGCCGTTTCGGCACTTCGCCTCGCGCACCGCCCTGCTCACCGCGCTGGCCGAAGAGGCGACCTCGCAATTGCGCCAGCGCGTCGAAGCGGCGGTGCAGGACGCGGCACACGCCGCACCGCTGGCACGCTTCACCAGCCTGGGGCAGGCCTATCTGGGCTGGGCCTGCGAGCATCCGGCCCAGTTCCGCGTGGTCAGCGACCGTCGCCTGATCGATTTCGACGGCTCTGAACGGCTTCAGGCCGACAACGAAGCCATCCGCCAACTCATGGGCCGGCTGCTGACCGACGGGGTGGCACCTGGCATCGACGTGCGTCTGGCCCAACTGACGGCCCGGGCGCTGGCCTATGGCCTGGCGCGCATGGCGTGCGACGGCCACCTTGATGAATGGACTGCAAGCGGTCCCGGCGGCGGCGAGGCGATGAGCGCCGCGCTGTCGTTCTTCGTGCAGCTGCTCGAAGGCGGCCCGTCGGCAGGCTGAGCGGGCTGCAGCCCGCGTCTGGCGGCGCCAGGGGCGGCGCTCTTTGGCGGCATAATTGCCCCTATCAATACCGCCGAGGGGAAACGCTCGGCGGTTTCGCTTTTGTGCAAGGATTTCGAGACATGACGACCATTCCCCTGACCAAGCGCGGCGCCGAAAAGCTCAAGGAAGAGCTGCAGCGCCTGAAGACCAAGGACCGCCCCGCCGTGATCGCCGCGATTGCCGAGGCGCGCTCGCACGGCGACCTGAGCGAGAACGCCGAATACGACGCCGCCAAGGACCGTCAGGGCTTCATCGAAGGGCGCATCAAGGAAGTCGAAGGCAAGCTGGCCGCCGCGCAGATCATCGACCCGTCGGCGCTGGATGCCGGCGGCAAGGTGGTGTTTGGCGCCACCGTCGAGCTGGAAGACGAGGACTCGGGTGACCAGGTGACCTACCAGATCGTGGGCGAGGACGAGGCCGACCTGAAGCACGGGCTGATCAATATCAGCAGCCCCATCGCCCGGGCGCTGATCGGCAAGGAAGAGGGCGACACCGCCGAAGTGCAGGCGCCGGGCGGCGTGAAGCACTACGAAGTCATCGGCGTCAAATACATCTGACGAGGCCCGGCGTGCTGGCCCGCGTTGCTCCGTTTGCCGCCGCGCTGTGGTGGGGCAGCCTGACGGCGGTGGGCTTCATGGTCGTGCCCCTGCTGTTCAAGTTTTTGCCCACACCCGCGATGGCCGGGCACATGGCGGCCAGGTTGTTCACGGCCCAGACCTGGGTGTCGGTGGCTTGCGGCGTGGTGCTGTTGCTGGTTTCAAGGTCGAATCGGCCTTCGGCGCTTTCTGGACGTGCGCAAGCAGCTCTTGTTTTCATAGTGCTGGGCATGTTGCTGGCGCTGCTGATCGAGTTCGCGGTGGCGCCGCGCATCGTGGCGCGGGAGAATCTGCGGCTGTGGCACGGCGCCGGATCGGTCATGTACGTCGTGCAATGGCTGTGCGCCGCCGCCGTGTTGTGGCGCATCACCGCCGAACCCCGAGAGCCGTCATGAATTCACCCATCGTCGAGATCGATTTCACCGATTGGCAGCAGGCGCACCCGCGGCCTGAATGGACGGCCGCCGTCGAGGCGGGCCAGGTGCTGTTTTTCCCCAAGCTGGGCTTCGAGTTGCAGCCGGATGAAAAAGCGCTGCTGCGCGAAGACATGCTGGCCGCCGGCAAGCGCAACGTGAGCCTGGGCGCCGACGGCGTGCTGAAAGGCGCGGCCGGCAGCGCCGATGAGCAACAGGCGCTGGCCGCCATGATCGGCCGTTTTCGCGCGCAGGCACAGGGCCTTATCGACCGCCTGTTGCCCGAGTACAAGGGCCAGTTGCGCATGGCGCCGACGAGCTTTCGGCCCAAGCAGGTCGAGACGCGTGCGCAATCGGTGCGCGCCGACGACCAGCGCATGCATGTCGATGCGTTTCCGTCGCGCCCCAACTATGGCGAGCGCATCCTGCGCGTGTTCACCAACCTCAACCCGCACGGCGCGCCGCGCGTGTGGCGCGTGGGCGAGGATTTCGAGACCGTGGCGCGCCAGTTCCTGCCGCAGGCCAAGCCGTATCGGCTGTGGCAGGCCAGGTTGCTGAATGCGCTGCACGTCACCAAGTCGCTGCGCAGCGAATACGACCACCTGATGCTGCAGTTGCACGACCGAATGAAGTTCGACGAGCACTACCAGAAAAACGGCACGCAGATGACCATGCCGTTTCCGCCCGGCAGCGTGTGGGTCTGCTTTTCAGACCAGGCGACGCACGCGGTGATGAGCGGGCAGTTCATGATGGAGCAGACGCTCTACCTGCCGCCCGGGCGCGAGGTGAACCCGCAGGCCAGCCCGTTGGCGATCCTCACGCGCCTGGTCGGGCGCCCACTGGTCGGCGTGGGTGCGGGCTCGGCACGCTGACGTAAGCTACCAGTTTGATAGCTGCTCGCGCTTGATGGACAAGCGCTGGCGGCCTAAACGGCTTGAATCAGGGCACGTTCAGCTCTTCCACGCATCCGCCACCCACAGCGCCGGCTCGATGTGCGCAAAGCGCTTGTTGCGCTTGCCGATGAGCGCATCGGGCGGGTTCACTTCGCCGTGGAAGATAACGATGCGCGCGCCCGGCGGCACAAAGGGCGCGCGCCAGTAATTGGTCGGCCAGCGCGGAATGCCGTGGTACTTGAAGCTCGGGCACCACGCGGCGGGCCAATAGCGCAACTTGCCTTGCTTGTGCAGGAAGTGCGAGAGGAATTCCTGCTCGTTGCGGTATTGCTTCTGCACTTCTTCCATGTGGCCGCGAAAGTACGCCAGCACATCGGCGTGCGCGCCCAGCTCGAAGCGATAGACCGACGAATTGCCGACGATGCGCTCGCCAAAACGCCAGAAGCGCGGGTAATCGTGGATGATGAGAAAGTCGCCCGGCTGGGTGAAGAAATCATCCAGGCTGCCGACCACCACCACGTCCAGATCGAGGAACAGCGCCGTGCCGCGCAGGCCGTGCAGGTCGGCCTCGAAGGTGGTGAGCTTTTTCCACGCGCCGTCGCGCTGGCCAGGCTTGAGCTGCAGGTTGAGCGGCGGAATCGGCAGGCACTTCACCTCGGGCCGGATGCCGTTCGCATCGTCCGTCAGGCAGACGAAGTTGAAGTCGCCGCCGAGGTGCCGGCGCACCATGCCGTACAGGCGGTTGACGTATTCGGGGCCGTACTTGGTGCCCCACTTCATGCACAGAATGTGCCGTTGGCGCTGGTCTGTCATGCGCGGGCAGCTATCATTTCAATAGTTTCGAAAATTCAGTCACCACGGCTTTTCTTCACCGACTTCTGCTTGGGTGCCGCCTTCTTGACCTTGCCGCCGGGCGTCAGCCGCTGGTTGCCCAGCACGCGCACCACGCGCACTTCGGGCCGCTGGCCGCCGCGCTTGCTGTATTTCAGCACCTTCACATCCTTGGGGCCCGCCATGCGGTCTTCGTCCTCGGCACGCTCTTTTTTCGGCTTGGGCCGCCACAGCACCAGCAGCTTGCCGATGTGCTGGATGGGCGCAGCATGAAGCTCGTCGGCCAACTGGCTGTAGATCGCCTCGCGCGCCGCGCGGTCGTCGCCCAGCACGCGGATCTTGATCAGGCCGTGGGCGTTCAGCGCCGCGTCGGTTTCCTTCAGCACCGAGGGCGTCAGGCCGTCGTTGCCGATCATGACCACGGGGTCCAGGTGGTGCGCCTCGGCGCGGTGCGCCTTGCGTTCGGCGGTGGAGAGTTCAATGTGCGGCATGGGCGCCATTATCGGTGCCGTTGCGGTGGGAGCGCCGAAAAAACCGCCGGACGCGAAGGACGCGAAGAGCTCGCGAAGGACGCGAAAAATTCAGAAAATCAATTCAAAAAAAGGAGCTGGCTGCGCTTGTAGCGTAGGGACTTAAGCCGAATTTCAGCCTCTTTTCTATTCTTTCGCGTCCTTCGCGAATTCTTTGCGTCCTTCGCGTTCGGTTGTTCGGGTTTCAAGCGTCAGGTACCGGCCCGCGCCGTCGCCAGCCACACACCCAGCCCCATCAGCGCGCCGCCAAAGGCGCGGTCGATGGTCCGCCGCCAGTCCAGCAGGCGCTGGCGCACCGCCTGTGCCGACAGCCCCACCGCCACCAGGCTGAACCAGACCGCGTGCGCCTGCGAAATGAACGCGCCATAGGCCAGTTGCACGCCCAGCGGCGTCTGCGGATCGACCACCTGCATGAACAGGCTGACGAAGAACACCGTGGTCTTGCGGTTGAGCGCGTTGGTCAGAAAACCCGTGCGCAGCGCGCCCAGGTCAGACACCGGGCGTGCCGCCGTGGCCGCCAGGTCGCCGGGCGGCGAGCGCAGCATCTTCCAGCCCAGGTAGATCAGGTACGCGGCGCCGGCCAGCTTGGCGGCGCCAAACAGCCAGGCCGATTGCCGCATCAGCACGCCCACGCCCCACAGCGTGTAGCCCAGGTGCACCCACACGCCCAGGCCAATGCCCAGCGCCGTCAGCACGCCGGCGCGGCGCGACAGCACGAGGGCGTACTGACCAAATCAGTGAATTGAATTCACAAAAAAAAATTCGTTGCCTTCAGCCACACGCCTGCCCCCGCTGAACGCGCTGCGCTGCTTTAAGGCGGCCGCGCGCCACCAGCACTTCGGCCGCGCCGGGGACGAGTTGCACCTGACGCACGGCGCCATCAGCCGCGCCGTGTCGTTGTTGTAGGCCGACCTGGGCCTGCCGCTGTTCGAACGCCGCCAGCGCCGCGTGCACCTGACCGACGCCGGCCGCGCGCTGGCGCAGTCCGTCACCGAGGCGCTGCAAGACATGCGCCGCACCACCGAACGCCTGCGCGCCCAGGCGCGCCAGCCGCGCGGCTGGACGCTGTCGTGCGAGCCCACGCTTCTCATGCGCTGGGTGCTGCGGCTCTGGCCGGGTTTTCAGGCGCTGCACACGGCGCTGCACTTTCGGCTGCTGGCCGGCGGCGGCGCGCAGTCGCTGGACGACGCAGGCATCGACCTGGCCGTGCGGCGCGACGACTTCGACTGGCCCGCACGCTTCACCGCCGAGCCGCTGTTTGCCGAGCGCATCGGCCCGGTGTGCCGGTCGGCGCAGGCCGACGCCTGGTTCCGCGGCGGGGTGCTTCAGGCGCAGGCGCCGCGCCTGCACACGCGCACCCGCCCCGGCGCGTGGGACGACTGGGCGCGCTGCACGGGCCAGGCGCTGCCCCCGACGCCCGCCGAGGCCCCGGCGCAGGTGTTCGATCATTTCTACTTCAGCCTGCAAGCCGCAGTCGCCGGTCTGGGCGTGGCCATGGGGCCACGGCACCTGGTACAAGACGACCTGGCCAGCGGCCTGCTGGTGGCGCCGCTCGGCTTTGTGCCCGACGGCTCGCGCTACTGGCTGCTGACCGCCACCGATGCGCAGCACGCGCCATCCGGCGTCTTGCGCGACTGGCTGCGTGCGCAAGGCGAAGGCGCCAGCGCGCCGCCTGCCGATGCACGGACAATGCGCGCATGAAAGTCAAATCCAAGAGCAAGAAGGTCAACAAGGCGTGGCTCAACGACCACCTGAACGACCCGTATGTGAAGCTGGCGCAAAAGGAGGGCTACCGTGCCCGCGCCGCCTACAAGCTGAAGGAAATCGATGAAACGCTGGGCCTGATCAAGCCCGGCCACCGCGTGGTCGACCTAGGGTCAACGCCCGGCGCCTGGAGCCAGTACCTGCGCCGCCGCCTGTCGCCCGGCGGCGCGGCGGTGGGCGAGCTGAACGGCACCATCGTCGCGCTCGACATCCTGCCGATGGAGGCGGTGGAAGGCGTCACCTTTCTGCTGGGCGATTTCCGCGAGGACGCGGTGCTGGCGCAACTCGACGAGGCGGTGGGCGGCCAGCCGCTGGACGTGGTGGTGTCGGACATGGCGCCCAACCTGTCGGGCATCGAATCGAGCGATTCGGCGCGCATCGCGCACCTGGTGGAGCTGGCGGTGGATTTCGCCACCCGCCACCTCAAGCCCGAGGGCGCGCTGGTGGTCAAGCTGTTTCACGGCAGCGGCTACAGCCAGCTGGTCAAGCTGTTCAAGCAGCACTTTCGCGTGGTCAAGCCGATCAAGCCCAAGGCGTCGCGCGACAAATCGTCTGAAACCTTTCTGGTCGGCATCGGTCTGAAGGGCGTCAGCGGGACGCTGGAGACTTGACGCGCGTCAAGCGTTGCAACCGCTTGTATCCGCTGGTCTGCCAATTCGGCGCGCTTTTCGGCCCTAATACGACTTTCACCGGCAGGGGCTCATTGTTCATCCCACACGCCGCAGCGGTTGAAATGCCTAAAATGGCCTGCATATACCCGGCATTGCCGGGTTTTTTTGACTGGAGCGTAAGGCCTTGAAAAATCAATGGTTTTCGAAGATCGCCGTGTGGATGGTGATCGCCATGGTGCTGTTCACTGTGTTCAAGCAGTTTGACGGCGGCCGCATGGCCAGCGCCAGTCACATGGCTTATTCCGATTTTCTGGAAGAGGTGCGCAACAACCGCGTGAAGGAAGCCACCATCCAGGAAGGCCAGGGCGGCACCGACATCATCGCCAAGATGAACGACGACCGCCGTGTGCGCACGCAAGCCACGTACCTTGATCGTGGCTTGGTCGGCGACCTCATCAACCATGGCGTGAAATTCGACGTCAAGCCGCGCGAAGAAGGCTCGCTGCTGATGACGCTGCTCGTCAGCTGGGGTCCCATGCTGCTGCTGATCGGCGTATGGGTGTACTTCATGCGCCAGATGCAGGGCGGCGGCAAGGGCGGCGCGTTCAGCTTCGGCAAATCCAAGGCGCGCATGCTGGACGAGAACAACAACACCGTCACCTTTGCCGATGTCGCCGGTTGCGACGAGGCCAAGGAAGAGGTGAAGGAAGTCGTCGACTTCCTGAAAGACCCGCAAAAATTCCAGAAGCTTGGCGGCCGCATTCCGCGCGGCCTGCTGCTGGTCGGCCCGCCCGGCACGGGTAAAACGCTGTTGGCGAAATCCATCGCGGGCGAAGCCAAGGTGCCGTTCTTCAGCATCTCGGGCTCCGACTTTGTCGAAATGTTCGTCGGCGTGGGCGCGGCGCGCGTGCGCGACATGTTCGAGAACGCCAAGAAGAATGCGCCTTGCATCATCTTCATCGACGAAATCGACGCCGTGGGCCGCCAGCGTGGCGCGGGCCTCGGCGGCGGCAACGACGAGCGCGAGCAGACGCTGAACCAGATGCTGGTCGAGATGGACGGCTTCGAGACCAACCTGGGCGTGATCGTGGTCGCGGCCACCAACCGCCCGGACATTCTGGATGCGGCGCTGCTGCGCCCCGGCCGCTTCGACCGTCAGGTGTACGTCACGCTGCCCGACATCCGTGGCCGCGAGCAGATCCTGAACGTGCACATGCGCAAGATCCCCATCGGCCAGGACGTGAGCCCGAGCATCATCGCCCGCGGCACGCCCGGCATGAGCGGCGCCGATCTCGCCAACCTGTGCAACGAAGCCGCGCTGATGGCCGCGCGCCGCAATGCGCGTGTGGTGGAGATGCAGGACTTCGAGAAGGCCAAGGACAAGATCTTCATGGGTCCCGAGCGCAAGAGCATGGTCATGCCCGAGGAAGAGCGCCGCAACACCGCCTACCACGAGAGCGGCCACGCGCTGATCGGCAAGCTGTTGCCCAAGACCGATCCGGTGCACAAAGTCACCATCATCCCGCGCGGCCGTGCTTTAGGCGTGACCATGAGCCTGCCCGAGAACGACCGCTACAGCTACGACAAGGAATACATGCTGAACCAGATCAGCATGCTGTTTGGCGGCCGCATCGCGGAAGAAGTGTTCATGAACCAGATGACCACCGGCGCCAGCAACGACTTCGAGCGCGCCACCAACCTGGCACGCGACATGGTCATGAAGTACGGCATGAGCGAGGCGCTCGGCCCCATGGTCTATGCCGAAAACGAGGGCGAGGTCTTTTTGGGCCGCAGCGTGACCAAGACCACCAACATCTCGGAAGAGACCATGCAGAAGGTGGACGCCGAGGTGCGCCGCATCATCGACGAGCAGTACGCGCTGGCGCGCAAGCTGATCGAGGACAACCAGGACAAGATGCACGCCATGGCCAAGGCGCTGCTGGAGTGGGAAACCATCGACACCGAGCAGCTCGACGACATCATGGCCGGCCGCGCGCCGCGCCCGCCGAAGGACTTCACGCCGCGCACGCCGTCTTCGGGTGGCAATGGCGGTGGCGGCACGCCGGCGGCCAAGCCAGCCGATGCGGCGCCGACGGTGGCCTGATGCGCGCCAGGTGCTATTAAGATGACAGCGGGGCTCGAAAGAGCCCCGTTTTTCATTGGACGGGGAATTGAATGACGATGCTGTGGAAAACCACGCGCTACCAGGTCGACTTGAGCCAACCGCAGGTGATGGGCATCGTCAACGTCACGCCCGATTCTTTCTCGGATGGCGGGCGGCTTGCGGACGATACCGCGGCGCTGCGCCACTGCGAGCAGTTGCTGAAAGACGGCGCCCACCTGCTCGACATCGGCGGCGAATCGACCCGCCCGGGCAGCCCCGCAGTGCCGCTGGATGAAGAGCTGGCGCGCGTGCTGCCCGTGGTGCGCGAGGCAGTGAAACTGGGCGTGCCGATCTCGGTCGATACCTATAAACCTGAAGTCATGGCGCAGGTGCTCGACCTGGGGGTCGACATCGTCAACGACATCTGGGGTCTGCGCCGTGCCAGCGCGTCGGGTGGCCCCAGTGCGCTTGACGTGGTGCGCAGCCACCCGGCCTGCGGCGTGTGCCTGATGCACATGCATGGCGATCCGCAAACCATGCAGGTCGCGCCGATGGAAGGCGACGCGGTGCCGCAGGTGCTCTTGTTTCTGGAGCAGGCTGCGCAGTCCCTGCAAGCGCAGGGCGTGAACAAGAGCCGCATCGTGCTGGACCCGGGCATCGGTTTCGGCAAGACGGTGGCGCAGAACTTCGCGCTGCTGGCACGCCAGGCGGAGCTGCTGGTGGCGGGCTTTCCGCTGCTGATCGGCTGGTCGCGCAAATCGTCCATCGGCCGGGCGCTGCAAGCCGATGCGCCCGAGCCGCCACCGCCCGGCGAGCGTCTGGTGGGCAGCGTGGCCGCCGCGCTGATGGCCGCCGAGCGCGGCGCCAGCATCCTGCGCGTGCACGACGTGCGCGAGACGGTGCAGGCGCTGCAGGTGCTGGCGCAGGTGCGCGCGTGCGCTGCGTGACGCTGCCGCGTGGACTACTAAGATCGTAGCTTCTGGCGCAGGAGTAACAAGCACATGAGCCGAAAATTGTTCGGAACCGATGGCATTCGCGGCACCGTGGGGCAGCACCCGATCACACCCGACGTGGTGCTGCGCCTGGGGCACGCCGTGGGCCGTGTGCTGAAAGCGCGCGAGCCGAATCCCGTGGTGCTGATTGGCAAGGACACCCGGATCTCTGGCTACATGCTGGAGAGCGCCCTGGAGTCGGGCCTCAACTCCGCCGGCGTCAGCGTGGTGCTGCTTGGCCCGGTGCCGACACCCGCCGTCGCCTACCTGACGCGCGCGCAGCGCGCCAGCCTGGGCGCGGTCATCAGCGCCAGCCACAACGCCTATCCCGACAACGGCATCAAGTTTTTCAGCGCCACCGGCGCCAAGCTGCCGGACGAGTGGGAACTGGCCGTCGAAGCCATGATGGCCGAGGCACCGCAGTGGGTCGATTCGGCGCACCTGGGCCGCGCGCGCCGGCTCGACGACGCTGCCGGCCGCTACATCGAATTCTGCAAGAGCACCTTCAGCAGCCATTTAAGCCTGCGCGGCATGAAGATCGTGGTGGATGCGGCCAATGGCGCGGCCTACCAGATCGCGCCCAAGGTGTTCCATGAGCTGGGCGCCGAAGTGATTTCGATCGGCTGCGCGCCCGACGGCCTGAACATCAACGACGGCGTGGGCGCCACGCACCCCGAGGCGCTGGCGCGCACGGTGCTGGAGCAGGGCGCCGACTACGGCATCGCGCTAGACGGCGACGCCGATCGCCTGCAGATGGTCGATGCCACCGGCCGGCTGTTCAATGGCGACGAATTGCTCTACCTGCTGGCCGCCGACCGCCTCGCGCACCGCGAGGCCAAGGGCCAGGCGCGCGGACCCGAACTCGCCGGCGTGGTCGGCACGCTGATGACCAACATGGCGGTCGAGCTGGGCATCCAACGCCTGGGCTACGAGTTCGTGCGCGCCAAGGTGGGCGACCGCTACGTGCTGGAAGAGTTGCACCGGCGCGGCTGGATTCTGGGCGGCGAGGGCTCGGGCCACCTGCTGATGCTGGAGCGGCACAGTACGGGCGACGGCCTGGTGTCCGCCCTGCAGGTGCTGCGCGCCTGCGCCGCCAGCGGTCGTACGGTGGCCGAGCAGCTGGCCGATGTCGCGCTGTTTCCTCAAACGCTGATCAACGTGCGCCTGCAGCCGGGGCAGGACTGGCAAAGCAATCAACGCCTGAAGGACGAAACCCAGGCGGTTGAAGCCGAGCTGGCGGACACCGGCCGCGTGCTGATCCGCGCCAGCGGCACCGAACCGCTGGTGCGCGTGATGGTCGAGGCGCAGGACGGCGCCGTGGCGCAAGCCAGCGCCGAGCGGCTGGCCAGCGCCATCACGGAATGATGATAAAAAAGGCCGCCAGCGCTTGATGGACAAGCGCAAGCAGCTATGAAAATTGAAGTGCCCAACGCCTCGCCATAATTTCATCACCTTGAAACGCGATCCCCTGGCCTCGCAGGAGGTCAATCTGTCCGAAGCCGACGGCATCCGCTACCTGCACCTGGGCACCGAATGGGTGCAGGGCAGCATGCGCATCAACGCGCCGTTCGATATCGATCTTGAGTATGTGCAGCGCATGATGGCGTGGCTGCTGTTTGTTGCGCCGCATTCGGTGACGGGCCGCCACGCCATGCAGCTGGGTCTGGGCGCGGGCGCCATCACCAAGTTCTGCTACAAAAAACTCAAGATGACCTGCACCGCGGTCGAAATCAACCCGCGCGTGGCCGACGTGTGCCGCGCCTGGCTGCGCTTGCCGCCCGAGGACGAGCACCTTCGCGTGGTGATCGGCGACGCCGCGCGTGAAATCCGCCAGCCCGAATGGCTGGGCACCGTGGATGCGCTGCAGGTCGATCTGTACGACCACGAGGCCGCTGCGCCGGTGCTGGATAGTCCGGATTTCTACGCCGATTGCCGCCATCTGTTGACCGAAGATGGCTGCATGACGGTCAACCTGTTCGGCCGCTCGGCCAGCTTCGAGCGCAGCGTGGAGAGCATCGCCAGCGCCTTCGGCCCGCGCGCCGTGTGGCAGTTCAAGCCCACGCGCGAGGGCAACGCCGTCGTGCTGGCGCAGCGCACGCCGAGCCGCCCCAAGCGCGATGAGTTGCAGGCGCGCGCCGACGAGATCGAGGCGCGCTGGGATCTGCCCGCACGCAAGTGGCTGAAGGTCTTCAAACCTGTAGAGAAATGATCCCCAGGAATGGGCTCCCCCTGAGTCGCCTACGGCGCCGTCCCGCAGGGCACAACGCCGATGGCCGGTGCAAGCCCGGCCACGGCGTTCCCGCGTGGCCTGCTCCGCGGCCATTCGGGCAACTCAGCGTGGGGCTGCCCGTGACGGACAGGCTGTGCGCGATGGAGATTTGACGTGAAATACAAGACAAAACCCGCCCCGCTCACGCCCATGGCCGACGCCTACCGCGGCCCCGTGCAATGGCGCCAGTTGGTCGACTGGCTGCGCGAAGACGGGGTCATCACCGCCGTCGAGGCCGACCGCACCATCGCCCGCTGCTCGCAGGCCGAGAGCGCGCAGCCGGCGCTGGTGCGGCTGGCGGCGGTCGGCATGCAGCGCGCCAGCGATGGCCAGGCGATGGACGTGGAAGAGCTGACGCAGCACCTGGCGCGCCGCGCCGGCCTGCCGTATTTGCGCATCGATCCATTGCGCGTCGATGCCGGCAAGGTGTCGGACACCATGAGCGCCACCTATGCCGAGCGTCACAAGGTGCTGCCGGTGCAGGTCACGGCGGCCGAGGTGGTGGTGGCCACCAGCGAGCCCTTCATCGACGACTGGGTGGCCGAGGTCGAGCGCCAGTCGCGCCGCAGCGTGCGCCGCGTGGTGGCCAACCCGGCCGAGATCAAGCGTTTCACGGCCGAGTTCTTTGCGCTGGCCAAGTCGGTGCGCGCGGCGATCAAGAGCGGCGGCGCGGCGGGCGCGACCAGCTTCGAGCAACTGGTGGAGCTGGGCAAGACCGGCCGCCAGCTCGACGCCAACGACCAGGGCGTGATCCAGGTGGTCGACTGGCTGTGGCAGTACGCCTTCGACCAGCGCGCCAGCGACATTCACCTGGAGCCGCGGCGCGACCAGGGCGTGATCCGCTTTCGCATCGACGGCGTGCTGCACCCGGTCTATCAGGTGCCGCCGGGCGTGATGAACGCCATCACCGCGCGCGTCAAGCTGCTGGGCCGCATGGACGTGGTGGAAAAGCGCCGCCCGCAGGACGGCCGCATCAAGACCCGCAACCCGCGCGGAGACGAGATCGAGATGCGGCTGTCCACGCTGCCCACCGCGTTTGGTGAAAAGCTGGTGATGCGCATCTTTGACCCCGACACGGCGGTCAAGGACTTGAGCGCGCTCGGCTTCACCCCGCACGACGCCGGGCGCTGGGAGCAACTGGTGTCGCGCCCGCACGGCATCATTCTGGTGACCGGCCCCACGGGTTCCGGCAAAACCACCACGCTGTATTCCACGCTGCGCCGCGTGGCTACGGAAGAGGTCAACGTCAGCACCATCGAAGACCCGATCGAGAAGATCGACCCGGCGCTGAACCAGACTCAGGTGCAGCCGCAGCTGGACTTCAGCTTTGCCGAGGGCGTGCGCGCGCTGATGCGGCAAGACCCGGACATCATCATGATTGGCGAGATCCGCGATCTGGAAACCGCCGAGATGGCGGTGCAGGCCGCGCTCACCGGCCATTTGGTGTTCAGCACCCTGCACACCAACGACGCGCCCAGTGCGCTCACGCGCCTGATGGAACTGGGCGTGCCGGCCTATTTGCTCAACGCCACCATACTCGGCGTGCTGGCGCAGCGCCTGGTGCGCACGCTGTGCCCGCAGTGCAAGCAGCCGGACGATGGCGCATCCACCGAGTTGCTGGCCGAGGCCGTCAAGCCATGGAAGATCAACAGCGGCAATTGGCGGCCCTACAAGCCGGTCGGCTGCGTGGATTGCCGCATGACGGGCTTTCGCGGCCGCATGGGCATCTATGAACTGCTGTCGGTGACCGAGGCGTTCAAGGGCCTGGTGCAGCACGACGTGGGCCCCGCGCCGCTGCGCAAACAGGCGGTGGCCGACGGCATGCGGCCGCTGCGCCTGGCCGGCGCCATGCGTGCTGCCGAAGGGCTGACCACGCTGCCCGAAGTGATTGCCGCCACGCCGCCGCTCTCGTAGAGCTGATTGATTACTTTCGAGTCAATCAGGCCGCCAGCGCTTGATGGATAAGCGCGGGCAGCTACGGTAAACGTAGCAACCTGCAATGGCGGTCAACGCATGAAGTCGCTCGGCCATTGGGGTAATCCCGGGGCGCGATAGGTGAAATCCACATCGAACACGGCGTTTCCGATGGTGACAATGCGCACTGGTATTTTCCATCTTCGAGGAGATGACTCGTGCGCATCAAGAGTCAAAAGGATTTCTTCGCCGGCCTGCTGTACTTCGCCGTAGGCGTCGCCTTTGCATGGGGCGCGACCAACTACAACATTGGTGAGGGCGCCCGCATGGGGCCCGGCTACTTTCCGCTGTTGCTGGGCATCGTGCTGGCCATCATCGGCGGCATCGTGATGTTTCAGGCCATGGTGGTCGAAACACCGGATGGCGCCCCGATCGGCAAATGGGCGTGGAAGCCGCTGGTGTTCATCATCGCGGCCAACTTCCTGTTCGGCATCCTGTTGGGCGGCTGGCCTTTGCTCGGCATTCCGGCCATGGGTTTGATCATCGCGATCTTCGTGCTCACCTTCGTCGCTGCGGCGGCGGGTACTGAGTTCAAGTTCATCGAAGTGCTGATCCTCGCCATCCTGCTGGCGGCGCTCAGCTGGTTTGCGTTTGTCTGGGGCCTGAATCTTCAGTTCCAGGTCTGGCCGACCTTCATCACCGGCTGAAGGGGGAACTGAATCATGGATCTCATCAACAACCTGTCCCTGGGGTTCAGCGTCGCCTTCACGATGCAGAACCTGATGTACGCCTTCATCGGATGCTTTCTGGGCACGCTGATCGGCGTGCTGCCCGGCGTCGGTCCGGTGGCCACCATCGCCATGCTGCTGCCGGCGACCTACGCGCTGCCGCCGGTGGCCGCGCTGATCATGCTGGCCGGTATCTACTACGGCGCGCAGTACGGCGGCTCGACCACCGCCATTTTGGTCAACCTGCCCGGCGAATCTTCGTCGGTGGTGACGGTGATCGACGGCTACCAGATGGCGCGCAAGGGCCGCGCCGGGCCGGCGCTGGCGGCGGCGGGCATCGGCTCGTTCATTGCCGGCTGCTTCGGCACGCTGATCCTGGCCGGCTTCGCCGTGCCGCTGACCGAAGTGGCCTTCAAGTTCGGCCCGGCCGAGTACTTCTCGCTCATGATCCTGGGTCTGATCGGCGCCGTGGTGCTGGCCTCGGGCTCGCTCATCAAGGCCATCGGCATGATCGTGCTCGGCCTGCTGCTCGGCCTGGTGGGTACCGATGTCAACTCGGGCGTGGCGCGCTACAGCTTCGACATTCCTGAACTGACCGACGGCATCGGCTTCATCGTCATTGCCATGGGCGTGTTCGGCTACGGCGAGATCATTGCCAACCTGTCGCACCCGGCAGAGCAGCGCGAGGTCTTCACCGGTAAGGTCGAGCACATCTACCCGACCAAGGAAGACTGGAAGCTGATGATGCCCGCCATCCTGCGCGGCACCATGCTCGGTTCGGCGCTGGGCATTCTGCCGGGCGGCGGCGCCATGCTGTCGGCCTTTGCGGCATACACCATCGAGAAGAAGACCAAGCTGAAGCCCGGCGAAGTGCCGTTCGGCAAGGGCAACATCCGCGGCGTGGCGGCGCCCGAATCGGCCAACAACGCCGGCTCGCAGACCTCGTTCATCCCCTTGCTGACACTCGGCATTCCGCCCAACGCCGTGATGGCGCTGATGGTGGGTGCCATGACCATCCACAACATCCAGCCCGGCCCGCAGGTGATGACCAGCAACCCCGAGCTGTTCTGGGGCCTGATCGCCTCGATGTGGCTCGGCAACCTGATGCTGATCATCCTGAACCTGCCGCTGATCGGCCTGTGGATCAAGCTGCTGACGGTGCCTTATCGCTGGCTGTTCCCGGCCATCGTGCTGTTCTGCGCCATCGGCGTGTATTCGACCAACAACAACACCTGGGACGTGTGGATGGTGGGCTGGTTCGGCATCATCGGCTACATCTTCATCAAGCTGGGCATGGAGCCGGCGCCGCTGCTGCTGGGCTTCATCCTGGGGCCGATGATGGAAGAAAACCTGCGGCGCGCGCTGCTCTTGTCGCGCGGCGACTGGAGCGTGCTGGTCACGCGGCCGCTGTCGGCCACGCTGCTGGGGCTGGCCTTGCTGCTGCTCATCATCGTGCTGCTGCCGGCGGTGAAATCCAAGCGCGAAGAGGCCTTCGTCGAAGAGTGACGGCGCTCGCGCCCACGGCTGCAACGGCACCTTGGGGTGCCGTTGTTCTTTTGGCCGGCGACAGATCGTGCTCGTGGACAATGACGCTGCCGGCCGCCATCGCACCACCATGACCTTCACCCAGCACCCGCAGCGCGCGCTGCTGCACAACGAGATCCACGCCCGCCCGCCCGAAGCGCTGGCGGCGCCGCTGGCGATTTCGCACATCGTCATGCTGGCCGACGAGGCGGGCCGCCACGCCAGCCGCGCGCACCTGGCCGAACTGCTGAACGGCCTGCACCAGGCCACGCCGGAAGACGACGCCAGCTACCTGCGTGCCGATCTGGGCCCGTACACGCTGCGCTGGGAGCGCCACACTGAATTCGTCTCCTGGACCTTCATTCGCCCGCTGACCGATGGCGATGTGCAGGCGATGGCGCAAGGCGCTGCGCCGCCCTGCGCCATCGACGTCGTGTCGCAGGGCTGGCTGCGCGCGCTGCCGGGCGAGAACCTGCTCAGCCTGCACCTGTGGGCTTTGCCGAAGGGCGCGCTCAATGAGATGGCGCTGGTGCGCCGCCTGCTGCGCGAGGACACGCTGACCGGCTCCACCGTCATCAGCCACAGCTCCGACCTGTTCACCGACCTGGCCGTGCATGCCGACGGCTTTTCGCGCATGCTGGTGTTCACCGGCCCGGTGGCGCCGGGGCAGGTGTCGCCACGCCGGCTGGGGCGGCTGGTGCAGCGGCTGCTGGAGATCGAGACCTACCGCATGGCCGCCTTGCTCGGCCTGCCGCTGGCGCGCGAGGCGGCCCGCCAACTGGCGCACGCCGAACTGGAACTGGCGCAACTGGCGCAAGCCGTGCGCGGCGCCACACGCGAGGACGAGCCGATCCTGCTCGATCGCCTGACGCGCCTGGCCGCCGATCTGGAAAGCCAGTACGCGGCGACCCATGCCCGCTTTGCCGCCAGCGCGGCGTACGACGAACTGCTCAATCGCCGCCTGACCGACATCGCCGAAGCGCGCATCGAAGGCATGCAGTCGGTGCGCGACTTCATGCAGCGGCGCCTGACGCCGGCCATGAGCACCTGCCGCTCGTCGGACCGCCGGCAGGCGGCGCTGTCGCAGCGCATCGAGCGCATGAGCAGCCTGCTGCGCACCCGGGTCGAGGTCGAGCAGCAGCAGAGCAGCCGCGAATTGCTGACCGCGATGAACCGGCGCCAGGGCATGCAACTCAAGCTGCAATCCACGGTGGAAGGGCTGTCGGTCGCCGCCATCACCTATTACGTGGTCGGTTTGATCGGCTACCTGGCCAAGGGCGCCAGGGCCATCGGCTGGCCGTTCAGCCCCGAGGCGACGGTGGCGGTCGCCGTGCCGGTGGTCGCCGCGGCCGTCTGGTGGTCGCTGCGGCGGCTGCACCACCGCATCGTGGGCCACGAGCAGGATGCGTAGCACGCCGCCGTGATGCTGGTCACGGTTTGCAACCGTGGTCATCGCGGCCGCGGTGGATGTGAAGACAATCAACGCCATGAGCCTGAGTTACGACAACTCCTATCGCACCACCCGACTGCCGGTGTTCGCCCGCAACATGGTCGCCACCTCGCACCCGCTGGCGGCGCAGGCGGGCCTTCGCATGCTGCAGCAGGGCGGCAACGCGGTCGATGCCGCCGTGGCGGCGGCGGCGGCCATGACGATCTGCGAACCGGTCAGCAATGGCCTGGGCAGCGACGCCTTCTGCATCCTGTGGGACGGCCAGCAACTGCATGGCCTGAACGCCGCCGGCCGTGCGCCCGCCAAGTGGAGCGCGGACTACTTTCGCAAGAAATACGGTGCCGCTGATGCGCCGCCCAAGCGCGGCATCGACAGCGTGACGGTGCCCGGCGCCGTCAGCGCGTGGGTGCAACTGAACAAGCGCTTTGGCCGTCTGCCGCTGGCCGACGTGCTGGCGCCGGCCATCGACATCGCCGAACGCGGCTACGCCGTGCCGGTGGTGGTGCAGCAGAAATGGGCCGCTGCCGTGCCCGAGTTGGAATCGCAGCCAGGCTTCTCGCAAGCGTTCATGCCCTGGGGCCGCGCGCCGCAGGTCGGTGAGCTGTTCCGTTTTCCCGCCGCGGCGCAGGCCTTGAAGCGCATTGCCGCCTCGCGCGGCGTGGCCTTCTACGGCGGCGAGATCGCGCACGCCATCCAGCGCTTTGCCGCCGCGCAAGGCGGCGTGATCGAAGCCAGCGACTTCGAGCGCTATCAGCCCGAATGGGTCGATCCGCTGGCCATCGGCTACCGCGGCCACCAGCTGCACGAGATCGGGCCCAGCACGCAAGGCATCGCCGCGCTGATGGCGCTCGGCATGCTGGAACACTTCGACATGAAGGCGCTGGGCGCCGACCGCGTGAGCGCCAAGCACGTGCAGATCGAGGCCATGAAGCTGGCCTTTGCCGACGTTTACCG
>JAGOVZ010000024.1 GCA_018060485.1 Ottowia sp.
TGTCAGGCGTCACACTGCGTCCATGAACGATACAAGCGAGCAAACCCTGGACCTGGGCATTGGCGGCATGACCTGCGCCAGCTGCGTGGCGCGCGTCGAGAAGGCGCTGAAGAAGGTGCCCGGCGTGCAGAACGCCAACGTCAACCTGGCGACCGAATCGGCGCGCGTGACCTACGCCGGCGGCGAGGACATGGCGCCCGCGCTGCGCCGGGCCGTGCGCGACGCCGGCTACGAGCCGCGCGCCGCCGATGCGGCGCTGGATGCGCCCGACGCCGGGCCATGGGCCGGCTTTGCGCCCATCGCCATCGGCTTGCTGCTGTGCGCGCCGCTGGTGTTGCCGATGCTGCTGATGCCCTTCGGCATTCACTGGATGCCGCCCGCGTGGGTGCAGTTTGCGCTGGCCACGCCGGTGCAGTTCTGGCTCGGCGCGCGCTTTTACAAGGCGGCCTGGGGCGCGTTGAAGGCCGGCAGCGGCAATATGGAACTGCTGGTCGCCATCGGCACCACGGCGGCGTGGCTGCTGTCGATGTGGCTGTGGCTGTTTTCCGGCCACGGCGAGCACGCGCACCTGTACTTTGAAAGCGCGGCCGTCGTCATCACCCTGGTGCGCCTGGGCAAGTGGCTGGAAGAGCGCGCCAAGCGCCAGACCACCGCCGCCATCCGCGCGCTGCATGCGCTGCGGCCTTCCGTTGCGCACCTGATCGACTGGGATGGCGCTGAGAAGGACATCCCGGTCGATGAGCTGCGCGCAGGCGACAAGCTCGCCGTGCGCCCCGGCGAGCGCGTGCCCGCCGATGGCACGGTGACCGAAGGCGCCACGCAGGTCGATGAAAGCATGTTGACCGGCGAGCCGCTGCCGGTGGCCAAGGCGGTGGGCGATGCGCTGACCGGCGGCTCAATCAACGGCGACGGCCGCGTGCTGATGACGGTGACGGCGGCCGGCAGCGAGAGCGTGCTGGCGCACATCATCCGCCTGGTGCAAGACGCGCAGGCCGTGAAGGCGCCGGTGCAGCGGTTGGTGGACCAGGTGAGCGCGGTGTTCGTGCCGGTGGTGATCGCCATCGCGCTGGTGACCTTGGTCGGCTGGTGGCTGGCAGGCGTGGGCGCCGAGACGGCCGTCATCCGCGCCGTCGCCGTGCTGGTGATTGCCTGCCCGTGCGCGCTGGGGCTGGCCACGCCGACGGCCATCATGGCCGGCACCGGCGTGGCGGCGAAGTTCGGCATTCTCATCAAGGACGCCGAGGCACTGGAAGTGGCGCATAAGGTCGACACCGTGGCCTTCGACAAGACCGGCACGCTGACGCTCGGCCAGCCGAAACTGCTGGCGCTGGTGCCCGCGCCGGGCGTGGACGAGGCGGCGGCGCTGCGGGCGGCGGCGAGTTTGCAGTCGGGCAGCGAACACCCGCTGGCGCGCGCCGTGCTGGCCGATGCGCGCGACAAAGGCGTTGCCATCGACGCCCCGCAGGACGTGCGCGCCGTGCCCGGGCGCGGCACCGAAGGCCGCGTGGCGGGCCACGAGGTGCTGATCGGCAGCGCGCGCTGGATGAACGAGCTGGGCGTGGATTTGAAGCCTTTTGAGGCTGCAGCGCACGACTGGCAAGCGCAAGGCGCTACGATTTCAATAGTTGCCATACGCACTGCCAATGAGCAGACGCCACGCGAACAGAACGCTGAGGCGCTGCACGAACAGAACGCTGCGGCGCCACGCGAACACAACCATGCGGCGCTGCGCGAACACAACCATGCGGCGCTGCGCGAACACAACCATGCGGCGCTGCGCGCCGTGGCCCTGCTGGCCTTTGGCGACGAGCCCAAGCCCGGCGCGCGCGCGGCCATCGACGCGCTGCACGCGCGCGGCGTGCGCGCCGTGATGATCAGCGGCGACAACCGGGGCGCCGCCGAGGCCATGGCGCGCCGGCTGGGCTTGAACCCGGACGCGGGCGAGGTGATGGCCGAGGTGCTGCCGGCGGACAAGGCGGCGGCGGTGCAGGCGCTGCGCGCGGGTTCGATGGTCTTTCCCCCTCTCCCCGGCGGGGGAGAGGGCTGGGGTGAGGGTGGGGGGCCTTCCCACGTCACTGCGCCCGAGTTGGCGGCGCAGCCCTCACCCCCACCCTCTCCCGCAGGCGGGAGAGGGAGCAAGACCCACACCGTCGCCATGGTCGGCGACGGCGTCAACGACGCGCCCGCGCTGGCCGCGGCTGACGTCGGCATGGCCATGGGCAGCGGCACCGACGTCGCCATGCACGCCGCCGGCATCACGCTGATGCGCGGCGACGTGGCGCTGGTGCCGGCGGCGCTCGACATCTCGGCGCGCACGGTGGCCAAGATCCGGCAGAACCTGTTCTGGGCCTTCATCTACAACGTGGCGGGCATTCCGCTGGCGGCGCTCGGCTACCTGAACCCGGTGATGGCCGGCGCCGCGATGGCGCTCAGTTCGGTCAGCGTGATGAGCAACGCACTGTTGCTCAAGCGCTGGCGCCCGCGGGATCAATGAAATAAGGCTCCAGCGCTTGTCTAACAAGCGCAGGCAGCTATTGAAAACGTAGTGATTCGACATCACGCCACGCCGTGCCAACTTGACGCATGTCATGCGCCGTTCTGGTGCGCCGCCCTAGACTCGAACGCGGCAGAACAGGAGACACGCGCCATGAAACACCGGAGCCTGGAGATCATTCGCGACGAGCATTCGTCGCTGGCGGCCATGCTGCAATCGATGCGCATGCTGGTGGATCGCGGCCCGCAGGGCAACCCGAAGAACTTCTTCGACGTGCTGCGCGCCATGTTGTTCTACATCGACGAATTTCCCGAGCGGCTGCACCACCCGAAAGAGACCGAGCTGCTGTTTCCCCGCGTGGCGGCGGCCGCGCCCGACGTCGGCGTGGCCGTGGCGCGGCTGGACCGCGACCACGAATACACCGAGCACGCGGTGCGCGAGATCCAGCACCTGCTGCTGGGGTGGGAGCTGCTGGGCGAGGCGCGGCGGCAGGTGTTCGTCGACGCCTTCACCAAGTACGTCAACCTGTACCTGGCCCACATGCGGCTGGAAGAGCAGGAAATCCTGCCCGCCGCCGAAAAGTACCTGAGCGAGGCCGACTGGAAGCTGCTGGACGCCGCGTTCGAGGAGAACTGCGACCCGCTCACCGGCAAGTACAAGCCCGACCCGGTGTACGAGCAATTGTTCAGCCGCATCGTGCGCGAGGCGCCTGCGCCGATCGGGCTGGGTGGGGGTTGAAAGCCGCCGGCGCTCCGCTCCAGAAAAGCCGCGATGTCGCGGCTTTTTTGGTGCTCAGAACTGCTGCTTCAGCCCCACGCTGAACAGCGTGCGGCCGGCCTGCCGGCCGACCGAACCGTCGAGCTGCAGCCCCTTGGCGATCTCGCGCCGCAGGCCCAGGTTGACGATCGGTTGGGCGCTTTGCGCCGCGATCCATTCGACGTGGCCGCTGGCCCAGCCCAAATCTTGCTCCCACGCCGCGCCGATGAAGGCTTTCGCAGACTTGCGGGCGGTCTGCGTGGCGCCCAGGTTCAGGTGCACGTTGCCGGGCGCGACGGGGCAACTCATGACCAGGTTGAACCAGCGCGCGTTGACGGCCTTGGGGCGCTCGTGCGCGATGCCCAGCACGGCGGCGTGGCCGCAGGCGTCTTCGGTCGGCCGGGTGAATTGCAGCTTGCCTTGCAGGCGCAGCGCGGTGCTGCGCTCGGTGGTGTCGCGCGAGACGGCGGCGCCCACCTCAAGCCCCTCGATGGGGGCATAGGCGGGCGCGGCCGTCCACGCGCGGTGGCCGCCGGGGCCGCGCTCGAACCAGGTTTCGAGGTGGCCGGCGCCTGCGTCGTTGACGCCAGCGTCATCGACCATCATCGGCCGCCCGGCGTGGGCGACCAGGGGCAGCGCGGCGGCGGACAGCACCAGCAGCTTGCGCGCAAGAGATTGAAGCGACATGGCGGTCATCGTGCTTGGCGCCACCTTCAGGTCGTGTGACATTGAATTGAACTGCCGCGCAGTCTGGGTTATAAACTGCCCCTGAGTATCCGCCATGCCCCATTCACCTGAAGACAAGAAGCGCGCCATCACCCGCCTGCGCCGCATCCGCGGCCAGGCCGAGGCGCTGGAGCGCAGCATCGCCGAAGGCGCCGACTGCGGCCCGGTGCTGCAGCAGCTGGCGGCGATGCGCGGCGCCGTCAACGGGCTGATGGCCGACGTGCTGGAAGGCCATTTGCGCGAGTCGTTCGGCCATGCCGATTGCGCCGTGGACAGCCTGGACGACCCCGAACACGTCCGCATGCACGAGGCGATCGACGAAATCTCGTCGCTGGTGCGCTCGTATCTGAAATAGACCCTAAGGAGATCCCCCATGAAATCCCGCGCCGCCGTCGCCTTCGAGGCCGGCAAGCCCTTGCAGATTGTCGAAATCGACGTCGCGCCGCCCAAAGCCGGCGAGGTGCTGATCAAGATCACCCACACCGGCGTGTGCCACACCGACGCCTTCACGCTGAGCGGCGACGACCCCGAGGGCCTGTTCCCCGCCGTGCTGGGCCACGAAGGCGCCGGCATCGTGGTGGAAGTGGGCGAAGGCGTGACCAGCGTCCAGCCGGGCGACCACGTCATTCCGCTGTACACCGCCGAATGTGGCCAGTGCCTGTTCTGCAAGAGCGGCAAGACCAACCTGTGCACGGCCGTGCGCGCGACGCAGGGCAAGGGCGTCATGCCCGATGGCACCACGCGCTTTTCGTACAACGGCCAGCCGATCTACCACTACATGGGCTGCAGCACGTTCAGCGAATACACCGTGGTGGCGGAAGTGTCGCTGGCCAAGATCGACCCCCAAGCCAACCCTGAGCAGGTCTGTTTGCTCGGCTGCGGCGTGACCACCGGGCTGGGCGCGGTGAAGAACACCGCCAAGGTGCAGCCGGGCGATTCGGTCGCGGTGTTTGGCCTGGGCGGCATCGGCCTGGCGGTGATTCAGGGCGCAAAGCTGGCCAAGGCCGGCCGCATCATCGCCATCGACACGAATCCGGGCAAGTTCGATCTGGCGCGCACGTTTGGCGCCACCGATTGCGTCAACCCCAAGGATTTCGACAAGCCAATCCAGCAGGTGATCGTCGACATGACCGGCTGGGGCGTGGACCACAGCTTCGAGTGCATCGGCAACGTCAACGTGATGCGCGCCGCGCTGGAGTGCGCGCACCGCGGCTGGGGCCAGAGCGTGGTCATCGGTGTGGCCGGCGCGGGGCAGGAGATTTCAACCCGCCCGTTCCAGCTGGTCACCGGCCGCAAGTGGCTGGGCACGGCCTTCGGCGGCGTCAAGGGGCGCACGGAGCTGCCCGGCATGGTCGAAGACGCCATGAGCGGCAAGATCCAGCTCGCGCCCTTCGTCACCCACACCATGCCGCTCACGGGCATCAACGAGGCCTTCGATCTGATGCACGAGGGCAAGTCGATCCGCTCGGTGGTGCACTACGCCTGAAGAATTGAGCGAATGCGGCGCTGGCCGGCGCGGAACCAGCGCCGCAAGCTATCAAATCAATAGTTTCGTGGCCTGGGTTAGCGCAGCGTCACCCAGCGAATTTCGCCATTCCGCGCTGGGTTTTGTGCCTCAACCCAGGCGACTTGAATGCAGGAGCGCTTCATGAATCGCATCGAACACCACGCCAGCTTCGGCGGCCGGCAGGAAGTCTGGCAGCACGCCAGCCGCAGCACCGGCACCGACATGAAGCTCGGCGTCTATCTGCCGCCCGCCGCGCTGGCGGGCGAGAAATGCCCGGTGCTGTACTGGCTGTCGGGCCTGACCTGCACCGAGCAGAACTTCATCACCAAGGCCGGCGCGCAGCAGCACGCGGCGCGGCATGGGCTGATCGTGGTGGCTCCCGACACCAGCCCGCGCGGCGACGCGGTCGCCGACGACGCGGCCTACGACCTGGGCCAGGGCGCGGGCTTTTACGTCAACGCCACCGAGGCGCCCTGGGCCGCGCACTACCGCATGCAGGACTACGTGGCCGATGAGTTGCCGGCGCTGATCGAGCAGCACTTTGCCGCCACCGATGCGCGCTCCATCTTCGGCCACAGCATGGGCGGGCATGGCGCGCTGGTGACGGCGTTGCGCCATCCCGGGCGCTATCGCAGCGTGTCGGCGTTTGCGCCCATCGTCGCGCCGTCGCAGGTGGCCTGGGGTCAGAAGGCGCTTGCCACCTATCTGGGCGACGACCCCAAGGTGTGGGCTCAATGGGACGCGGTGGCGCTGATCGCCAGCGCCCGCGAGCGCCTGCCGCTGCTCGTCGATCAGGGCGACGCGGATGAGTTTCTGAACAACCTGCGCCCCGACCTGCTGCAAGCCGCCTGCGCCAAAGCCAGCCACCTGCTGACGCTGAACCTGCGCGCGGGCTACGACCACAGCTACTACTTCATCGCCAGCTTTTTGGCCGACCACTTTGCGCACCACGCGCGGGCGCTGCGCGGCCAAAATGGCTGAAAAGCGGCGTTTTTAAGCATTGAATCGGCCCGCAGCGCTTATTCAGCAAGCGCAAACAGCTATTAAATAGCTTACGCGCGGGCGTGCCGGGCTTCGACGCAAGGCACTTGACGCCAGTGCTACGGCCCGGCACCGAATGCGCCGAGCACCACCGCGATAAGCACGATGGCGACGAGCGCCGCAGCGAGCGCGATGCTGATCTGAAACACGATCGCACCCGCGCCAAGCGCGGCGGCGGCGGCGGCGAAGCGCCAGGGCTCGCGCGCCACGAAGGAAATCGCGGCGAGCACCAGGGCCAGCGCGCCCAGGGTGGCCGCCGCCACCGAAAACACGCGGTACCAGTCGGTCTTGCGCGCGGGCTCCTGATATTCGACGCCCCGGACTGTTGCGACAACACGGTCCTTGATCTGCTGCGCCGCTTCCACCACCGTCTTGTCGATCGGCTCGGGCGGCACCATCATCGGCAACACCCAGATGGGAAGAATCGCGGCCAGCAGCGCCAGACAACCGAACAAGGTTCCGATGGCTCCGAACCAGTGGGTCTTCGATGCAGTGGTCATGGGCGGGTCCAAGCGTCTCAGTTTGGCCTGCCGTGTCGCGTTGCGACCTCGGCGCCTTGGCGACGCTCTGGTGCTGCTTGGCTGCCAGGCTGACGCCACCATGGGCGCCGGAAACATCGAACGCGCTCGCCATCCTACCGCGATTGCTGAACAAGCGAACAGCTGAACCGATTGTGGCGCAGCGCTGGTATCGCGTGTCGTACCGCCCGCGCGCAGACCCGAGCGCCCAGCCTGGAGGCGCTTGACATGGGTCAGTTGTGATCTAGAATGAGAGTGATTCGCATTAAGGCATGATTCGACGCCTGTCACGAACCGCCAAAGACTAACCCCCAGGGAGTTTCCATTGCCGCCTGAAACGAGAAATGCCGCCGCGCAGCGCGGCGCACGCGCGCGCGCGCCCGCCACATGGCCACTCACCGCGATCGCGGCGCTGCTGGCAAGCGGCCTGGTGTCGGCGCAGCCGGCGCAGGCGCCTGCTGACACCGCCCTGGCCCAGGCCAACGCGCCGGCGGCGGGCGAGTTGCCGCCGGTGGTGGTGACCGGCACACGGTCGGAGCGCGAAGTCAAGGAGGTGCCGGCCACGATCGAGTCGATCACGGCCGAGCAGATCGAAGAGCGCCAGATCACCGACATCCGCGAGGCGGCCGAACTCATTCCCAATGTGTCGGTGGAGCGGCGCTCCAACCGCATGAGCCTCGCCGGCGGCCTGACCGACGGCCGTTCGGGCAACGCAGGATTCAACATCCGCGGCCTGGACGGCAACCGCGTGCTGATGCTGGTCGATGGCATTCGCGCGCCGCGCAGCTACAGCTTCGGCGGCTCCAGCCGCGACAACGTCGATTTCGGGCTGATCGAGCGGGTCGAGATCATCAAGGGCCCGTCCTCGGCGCTCTACGGCTCTGACGGCATCGGCGGCGTGGTGCAGCTGTTCACGCGCGATCCGGCCAGCTACCTCAAGGGCGGCAAAACCTTTGGCGGCGAGGTCGGCGTGGGCTACGAGGGTGAGAGTAACGCCCGGCGCGTGGGCGCCACGCTGGCCGGCCAGGCCGGGCCGGCGCTGCAGTGGCTCGTGTCGGGCAGCTTTGCGCGTGCCCATGCGCTGGAAAATCGGGGCGACAACTTCAGCGCCTCGCCCTTGCGCACCGCGCCCGATCCCGAACGCGGGCGCGACCAGGCGCTGCTGGGCAAGCTCGTATGGACGCCCAACGCCTGGCAAAAACATGTCTTCACCGGCGAATATGTCGACAAAACGACGAAACTCGATCTGTTGTCGCAATACGGCGCGGTGTCGCGCGGCGTCACCACGACCAGCGCGCGCGGCGCCACCGACAACGGGCGCCACCGCCTGAGTTGGCAGGGCCGGTTCGATCTGGGCGCAAGCTGGGTCGACACGGTGCGCACCACGCTGGCCTACCAGCGCTTTCGATCCGAGGAGCACTACGAGAACACCCGCCGCGGCCTGGCCGGCCAGGTGCGCAACACGCTCGACCATGAGAACACGCTGCAGGCCAACGTGCAGATGGAGAAAACCCTGCGCGGCGGCGCGCTGGCGCACAAGCTCACCTGGGGGCTGGATGCCACCCGCATCGGCGCCGACAACCTGCAGACCGGCGTGACGCCGCCCGCAGGCGAGGCGTTTCCGCTCAAGCGCTTTCCCGACACCACCGAAACCAGCTACGGCCTGTTCGTGCAGGACGAAATCATCGGCAACGGCTGGAGCGTGATTCCCGGCTTGCGCTGGGACCGCTACAAGATCAGCGCCGACAGCGTCGGCTTTGCCGGCACGGCCACCTCCAAATCGGGCTCGGCCCTGTCGCCGCGGCTGGGTGCCACGCTGGATCTGGGCAGAGACTGGACGCTGTACGGCCAGTACGCCAGCGGTTTTCGCACGCCCGGCGCCGACCAGCTCAACCGCTTCTTCGAGAACCCGATCGGCTTTTACCGCACGGTGCCCAATCCCAACCTGAAGCCGGAGAAGGCGCAGCACGTCGAGTTCGGCATCAAGGGCCGCGGCGAACAATGGTCGCTGGGCGTGGCGGTGTTCCATGGCCGCTACCGCGACTTCATCCTCGACAACCAGACTGTCGCCGGCACCGGGCAGCCGGGCGATCCGCTGGTGTTCCAGGCCATCAATATCGGCAACGCCACCATCAGTGGCTTCGAAGTGGCGGGCGAATACCGCCTGGCGCGCGACGCCTCCGGCGGGCAATGGTCGTTCCCGGCCGCGTTCGGCATGGCGCGCGGCAAGGACCGGGACACCGGCGCGCCGATCAACACCATCCAACCTGCGCGCCTGAACCTGGGCGTGCGCTACGCCCAGCCGGCCTGGAGCGTGCGGCTCGATGTGACGCACCGCATGGCCAAAAAAGCCAGCCAGGTGGACGACACCCTGGCGCCCGCGGCGTCGCAGTTCCTGCCGCGTTCGTCCACCACGCTGGATCTGGGCGGCCAGTGGCGCGTATGGCGCGACGGCAGCGGGCGCGAGCTGCGCCTGACTGGTGCCATCCACAACCTCACCAACCGCAAGTACTGGCGCTGGAGCGATGTGCAGGGGCTGGCCGCCAACCTGCCCACGATCGACGCCTGGAGCCAGCCCGGCCGCAGCGTCAGCGTGTCGCTGGTGGGCCGTTTCTAGATTTTTTGCCAAGGAAGAAAACCATGACCGACATGACCCACGATCAGATCCGCCAGCGCTTTGCCCAAGAGCGCGCCAACGGCAAGCGCGCGCGCGACGCGGCGCACGCCATCGGCATCTCGGAAGGCCAGGCCGTGGCCGCCCACGTCGGCGCCCCGGCCGGCGGGCCGCAAGCGCGCGTGATGCAGCGCGACTGGGTGGCGCTGCTGCAGGCACTTGAGCCCTGCGGGCCGCTGCTGGCACTGACGCGCAACGAAACCACGGTGCACGAGAAGACCGGTGTGTACAAGAATGTGTCGGGCACCAGCCATCGCATGGGCATTGCGCTGGGCGAGGAGATCGATCTGCGCCTGTTCTTCGCCCGCTGGCACGCCTGCCTGGCGGTGACGGAACTGGCCGCCAACCCCGGCAATCGGGTCGAGCCCAGTTTGCAGTTCTTCGACCCGCACGGCCTGGCGATCCACAAAATCTACGTGCGCGAAGGCACCGATCTGGCCGCCTGGCACGCCGTGATCGATCGCTTTGAAGACAAGACGGGCGAGCCCGTCACGTTCACCCCTGCTGCGGCACCCGCCGCGCCGCGCGCCGACAGCGCGGTGGACAAGGACGCGCTGCTGCGCGACTGGGCGGCGATGGAAGACACGCACGACTTCTTCGGCCTGCTGAAGATGCACGAGGTCGAGCGCCAGCAGGGTTTGCGCCTGGCCGAGGGCCGCTTCAGCTACCAGCTCACGACCGAGGCGGTGCGCGCCCTGCTGCTGAACGCGTCGCTGGAGGGCACGCCCATCATGTGCTTCGTGGGCAGCGGCGGCTGCACGCAGATCCACTCCGGCCCGGTCAAGCGCATCGAGCCGATGGACATCCGCGGCACGCAATGGCTCAACGTGCTCGATCCGGGCTTCAACTTGCACCTACGCGAAGACGCCATCGAGCGCGTCTGGGTGGTCGAAAAGCCCACCACCGACGGCGTGGTGACGTCGGTCGAGGCGTTCGACGGCGCGGGCGAGCTGATGGCGATGTTCTTTGGCGTGCGCAAGCCCGGCCTGCCCGAGCTGGAGGCCTGGCGCGCGCTGGTGCGCGAGTTGCCGCGGCGCGACCGGGCGACGGCGGCGGCCTGAAGCGATGCACACCGCCACGACAGGGGCGCCGCGATCGCGCACGCGGCGCGCGGCGCTGGCCGGGCTCGGCGCCCTCGCGCTCAGTCCATGGTCGCGGGCACAGCCCAAGGGGGCGCCGCGCCTCATCACGCTGGGCGGCTCGATCACGGAGATCGTCTACGCGCTCGGCGCCGAGGCGCAACTGGTTGGCACCGACAGCACCAGCTTCTACCCGCCGGCCGCCGCGAAGACGCCGAAGGTGGGCTACTTTCGGCAGCTGTCGGCCGAGGGCATTCTGTCGCTGCGCCCCGACGTCATCGTCGGCACCGACGACATCGGACCGCCTGCGGTGATCGACCAGGTGCGCAGCGCGGGGGTCAAGGTGGAGCTAGTCAAGGTCGACCACAGCTGGGGCGAGGTGCAGCGCAAGCTGCAGGCCGTGGGCCGCGCCTGCGGGCGCGAGGCGTCGGCGCGCGAACTGCAGGCCAGGCTGGATGAGCAGTGGCGCGCCGTGCAGGCGGAAGTGGCGGCTTTCCAGGGTCCCAGGCCGCGTGTGCTGTTCATCCTGGCGCATTCGCAGACACCGCGCGTGGCCGGCGCCGGCACCGCCGCCGACGCCATGATCCGCTTCTTCGGCGGCATCAACGCCATGCAGGGTTTCGAGGGCTACCGCGCCCTGACGGCAGAAAGCCTGGCGCAGGCCGCGCCGAACGTGATTCTCACCACCGACCAGGGGCTGCAGGAGCAAGGCGGCGCCGACAAGTTCTGGCACCGGCCCGAACTGGCGTTGGCGCCGGCCTACAAGAGCCGCGCGCTGGTCACGCTGGATGCGCTCGAGCTGATCGGCTTCGGCCCCAGGTTGCCGCAGGCGGTGCGCACACTGCACCAGCGCGTGGTGCTGCGCGCCGGTGCATGAGTCGGCCGTGAGCGCCGTCCTCGACCCGCCCGCGCCTGCGCGCAAGGGCTGGCGCTGGCCGTCCGGCGTGACCTGGCGCCAGCCGATGACGGTGTGGACGCTCGGCAGCCTGCTGCTGCTGCTGACGCTCGTCTGGGCCGCGGGCCGGGGCGCCTACGCCATCGATCCGCAATTGCTGCCGGGCATTGTGTGGCGTGCTGTCAGTGGCCGGGGCGACGGCAGCACGGCGTCGCTGGTGTTCGCCCACATCCGGCTGCCGCGTCTGCTGCTCGGTCTGGCGGCCGGCGCCGGGTTGGGCGTGGCGGGCGCGCTGATGCAAGGCTTGTTTCGCAACCCATTGGCCGACCCCGGACTGATTGGCGTCAGCAGTGGCGCGGCATTGGCGGCGGGCGTCGCGATCGTGCTGGGCGCGCAGTTCTGGCCCGAGCTGCCGCGCGCACTGGGCAGCTGGCCGCTGATCCTGGCGGCCTTCGCGGGTGGGCTGGCGGTGACGATGCTGATCTATCTGCTGGCGCAGACCGGCGGCGGCACGCACGTGGCGCTGATGCTGCTGGCGGGCGTGGCCGTGAACGCGCTGGCCGGCGCCGGCATCGGCTACCTGAGCTACGTCGCCACCGACGAGCAGCTGCGCAGCCTGCAGTTCTGGCTGCTGGGCAGTCTGGGCGGCGCGCGCTGGAGCACGGTGCTGCCCGTGCTGCTGTTCAGCGCACTCACTCTGCTGCTGGGCCTGGGGCTGGCGCGCACGCTGAACGCGCTGGCGCTGGGCGAGGCGCAGGCGGTGCTGCTGGGCGTGCCGGTCGAGGCGCACAAGCGCTGGTGCATCCTGGGCGCGGCGATGGCGGTGGGTGCGGTGACGGCGACCACCGGCATGGTCGGATTCATCGGCCTGGTGGCGCCGCACATGGTGCGCCTGGTGTTCGGGCCGGACCATCGCCTGGTGGTGCCGGGCTCGGCCCTGCTGGGCGCCGTGCTGGTGTTGATCGCCGACAGCCTGGCGCGCACGGTGGCGGCGCCGGCCGAGCTGCCGCTGGGCGTGCTGACGGCGACGCTGGGCGCGCCGTTCTTTCTGTTTCTGCTGCGCGGCATGCGCTCGCGGCTGCCGGTATGAGCGACGCGACGAACGTTGCGGGCGCGTTGGCGGTGAGTGAGGCTGGAGTGCGCGTCGGCGCGGCCGTACTGCTCGAGGGCGTGACGGCGCGCTTCGCCCCGGGCCGGGTGACGGCTCTGCTCGGACCCAACGGCGCCGGCAAGACCACGCTGCTGCATCTGCTGGCCGGCCTGAACCGGCCCAGCCGCGGCCAGGTGCTGCTGGGCGGGCGGCCGCTGGCCCAATGGCCGACGGCGCTGCTGGCGCGCACGCGCGCCATGATGGCGCAGCACAGCACGCTGGCGTTCGACTTTCGGGTCGAGGAAGTGGCGGCGCTAGGGCGCCACCCGCACCGCCGCCAGCCCGCGCGCCAGGAGGCGCAGATCGTGCCCATGGCGCTGGCGCTGGCCGATGCGGCCCATCTGATGGGTCGTCGTTTTGGCAGCCTGTCGGGCGGTGAGCAGGCGCGCGTGCATCTGGCGCGCGTGATGGCGCAGCTGTGGGAGCCCGTGACCGATGCCGCGGGCCGGCCGCTGGCACGCTGGTTGCTGCTCGACGAGCCGATCGCGGCGCTCGATTGGTCGCACCAGATGCAGCTGATGGACACCGTGCGGCGCTGGGCGCACGCGCAGGGCGCGGGCGTGGTCGCCATCGTGCACGATCTGAACATGGCGCTGCGCTATGCCGACGACGCGCTGGTGCTCTCGCGCGCGCGCGTGGCGGCGCAGGGTGCGTGTGCGCCCACGCTGACGCCGGCTCTGGTGCAGCAGGTGTGGAACGTGCAATGCCAGCGGCTCGAACTGGGCGACGAGGTGCCGCGGCTGGTGGCCTGACGGGTGCAGCGGGCCGGCAGCCCAACGCCGCCGTGCGATGCGCTCGGAGCTCAGTGTCGCTCAGCGCTGGGTGCCGTTCGCGCTGCGCCGAGGGCTGCCGCATCCACCGGCACTGCGGGCGCTGCGCGCGTGTTGGCGGCTGCGGCGCTTGCGGGCGCGCGGCTGGACGGCGCCCAGGCGGCGCTCAATACTCCCAGCACCAGCAGGGCAACAAAAACAATGGCAAGCACGCGCGTCCCATTCATGGCGCCTCCCTGACTTCATTGATCGCGACGCAGCAATTTGATCGCGCCCGCGCCCGCCGCGCCATCGGCCAATGGTTAGAGTCGCAGGCTCACAACATGAACAAAATACACGCCCAGCGCTTGCGGATAAAGCGCCAGTAGCTACAAATATAATAGCATCAATCGAGCAGCCCCGGGTAGCTCGTATAGCCCTGGGCGCCGCCGCCATACAGCGTGTCGCGGTCCAGCCCCTGGTACGGGCCGCCGCGGCGCATGCGCTCGGTGAGGTCGGGCATGCTGATGAAGGCCTTGCCAAACGCCACCAGATCGGCGCGGCCGGATGCGACCGCGTCTTCGGCCATCAGCGGGTCGTAGCCGTTGTTGACCATCCAGGCGCCGCGCCCGCCAGCGTCGCGGTACGCCCTCTTGGCGCGGGCGTAGTCGAAGGGGCGGCCTTCCACCTCGCGCGGGCCGCCGGTGGCGCCTTCGATGACGTGCACGTAGGCCAGGCCCAGCGTGGCCAGCTGGCGCAGCAGGTGATCGAACAGCGGCTGCGGATCGGCGTCGACGATGTCGTTGGCCGGCGTCACGGGCGACAGGCGAATGCCCACGCGGTCGTGGCCCACGGCGTCGACCACGGCGCGCGTGACTTCCAGCATCAGGCGCGAACGGTTCTCGATCGAGCCGCCGTAGTCGTCGGTGCGCTGGTTGGCGCCGGTTTTCAGGAACTGATCCAGCAGGTAGCCGTTGGCGCCGTGGATTTCCACGCCGTCAAAGCCGGCCGACTTGACGGCGTTGCGCGCGGCGGCGGCGTAGTCGTGCACGATTTGCGGGATCTCGTGGCGGTGCAGCGCGCGCGGCTGGCTGGTCAGCGCAAAGCCGCCCTGCCCTTCGCCGTCGATCAGGTAAGTCTTGGTGTTGGCGCGGATGGCCGAGGGCGCCACCGGGTCGCCGTTGTCGGGCTGCAGCAGGTGGTGCGACACGCGGCCCACGTGCCACAGCTGGCACACCATCTTGCCGCCGGCCGCGTGCACGGCCTTGGTCACCTGCTTCCAGCCATCGAGCTGCTCGGTGCCGTACAGGCCGGGCACGTCGGCATAGCCCTGGCCTTGCGGGCTGATGGCGGTGGCTTCGCTCACGATCAGGCCGGCGCCGGTGACGGGATCGGCGCGCTGCGCGTAGTACTGGGCCATCAGCGGCGTCGGGATCGCATGCGGCGCGCGGTTGCGCGTGAGCGGCGCCATGACGAGGCGGTTGGCGACCTCGATGGCGCCGACGCGGGTGGGGGTGAAGAGCTTGGCGGTCATGGCGATGGCCTGTGAAGGCGTGGTTTTGGGGCATTGTGCTTGATCGCGCGCCGCATCGGCGGCGGTCACAATGGCCGCATGTTCGAGCCCTCTTCAGTGCCGCTGCGCCGTCTTGTCTGGATCGCCCTGGCGCTGTCGCTCGGCGCCGCCGTGTCGCTGGGCATCACCCGTTTCGCCTACGGCCTGCTGCTGCCGGTGATGCGCGAGGACCTCGACTGGGGCTACACGCTGGCCGGGGCGATGAACACCGCCAACGCCGGCGGCTACCTGCTGGGCGCGCTGGCCACGCCGTGGCTGATGCGCCGCTTTGGCGCCGCGCGGGTGCTGCTGGCGGGGGCGGTCTTGGCCAGCGGGTTCATGGCGGCGTCGGGTTTTTTCACCGCCGCCGGGCCGCTGTTGCTGCAGCGGCTGCTGGCGGGGGTGGCCAGCGCCTTCGTGTTCGTAGCGGGCGGGTTGCTGGCGGCACGGCTGGGGGCGCAGGCGCCGCAGCACGCGGGGCTGCTGCTGGGGCTGTATTACGGCGGCACGGGCTGGGGCATCAGCGCGTCGGCGCTGGCGGTGCCGGGGCTGCTGCGGGCGGCGGCCGATGTGCCGCACGGCTGGTCGTGGGCCTGGTGGGGGCTGGCGCTGCTGTGCCTGCTGGCCACGCTGGTGCTGTGGTGGCCGGCATCGATACTACAAAAATCAGAGCTGCTTGCGCACACTGGGCAAGCGCCAGCGGCCCATTTGATTCATGAACCGCTGCCCTGGCGCCGCATGATGCCGGCGCTGGCGGGCTACACGCTGTTTGGCGTCGGCTACATCGGCTACATGACGTTCGTGATCGCGCTGCTGCGCGAGCAGGGCGTGGCGCCGGCGGCGATCACGCTGTTTTACGCGCTGCTGGGCCTGGCGGTGGTGGCGTCGGCGCGCATCTGGGCCGGGCTGCTGAACCGCGCCAAGGGCGGCGGCGCGCTGGCGCTGTTGAACGCGCTGCTGGGCGTGGCGACGATCTTGCCGGCGCTGACGCGGGCGTGGCCGCTGGTACTGACCTCGGGGCTGCTGTTTGGCGCGGTGTTTCTGTCGGTGGTGGCATCGACCACCGCCTTTGTGCGCCACAACCTGCCGCAGGCGCAGTGGGCGGCGGGCATCAGCGCCTTCACGGTGCTGTTTGCGCTGGGGCAGATCGTCGGGCCCACGGTGGTCGGCTGGGTGGCCGATGGTCCGGGCGGGTTGACGCGCGGGCTGGTCTATTCGGCCGCCGCCCTGTGGCTGGGCGCGGCGCTGGCCTGGCGGCAGAAGCCGCTGGCGTGAGCTTTGTCGCACCGGTGCGGCCTGCACGGCACGCGCGTGGTGGCCGCGCACCGCGCGCAAGACGCCAAGTTCGCCTCGGCGCGCGAATACGGCCGCACCGGCGTGCTGCAGGGCTCGACGGCGCAAAAGCTGATGCAGACCTATGCCAGCAAGAAGGCCAGCACGCTGGCGCTGGGCGCGTTGACGCCGGTGCCCAGCTATTCCGAAGGCGTGCGCCTGCTCAAGGCCGGCCAGATCGACACCCTGGTGGCCGATGAACTGCTGATTCCGAAAGACGCCGCCATCGCGCTGCGGCCCGAGCAGCTGACGCTGGAGCCCTGTGCGCTGGTCATGCGCAAGGGCGATGCGGCGTTTGTGGACGCGGTGGACAAGGCGCTGCACAAGATTCTGGGCGGCGCACAGGGCAAGCAACTGGCGCAGGACTCTGGCCTGAAGGTCGAGCACCTGACGCGCGACGCCTGGCAAAGCCCCAACAAGCAGCCGGCGCCGCCGGTGCTTTGAGCGGTCAGGGGCGCGGCGCGCGCCTCAGATCAGCCCTTCCGCCTTCATCGCCCGCTGCACGGCGGGGCGGGCGCCGACACGTTCGCGGTACGCGACCAGGTTGGCGAAGGGTGACAGGTCGATTTGCAGCGGCTTGGCCCAGTTGGTGACGGTGAACAGGTAGCCGTCGGCGACGGTGAAGTCGTCGCCCATCAAATAGGTCTTGCCGGCCAGTTGGCCGTTGACCCAGGTCAGGCGCTCGCGAATCTTGTCCTTGGCGGCTTGCTTGACTTCGTCCGGCGCGGCGGGGTTGAACAGCGGGGCAAAGCCCTTGTGCAACTCGGTGCCGATGAAGTTGAGCCAGCTTTGCAGCTGGTAGCGCGCCCAGGTGCCGTTGGCCGGCGCCAGCTTCTTGCCCGGCGCCTGGTCGGCGATGTACTGCACGATGGCGGGGCCTTCGGCCAGGCCTTCGCCCTGGTCGTTGATGAGGTAGGGCACGTAGCCCAGCGGGTTGACCTTGCGGTAGTCGGAGCCGTCGGGCAGCAGCTTGGTCTTGGTGGGGGCCGAGATGGCTTCGTAGGGCAGGCCGGATTCTTCCAGCGCGATGTGGGGCGACAGCGAGCAGGCGCCGGCAGAGTAGTAGAGCTTCATGGTGTTGTCCTTCTTCGTTGATGAAACAGTTGATAAGTCAAATCGGCCTTCAGCGCAGATGGAATAAGCGCGAGCAGCTCACAAAAACAGAGCAAATAGCGTGCGGGCACCTGGAAGGCCGATCGCCCGCGCGCTGCACGCGACGGAGCGAAGAATCAGCGTAGCAAAAGCCGCGACGGCGTGCAGCGGGCGGCGCACCAATCCTGCGTGCCGGTCAGGTGCGATAGCCGGCACCCTGCTTCTCGAGCTGGCGCAGCATGGTCGGCCACACGAAGGCGCCGCCCAGGCCGCCGGTCTGCACGCGCATGGCTTGCGCGGTGCCGTCGACGATGGCCTGCGGCACGGGCGTCAGGCCGTCCATGCCGCGCTGGCCGGCCAGCGCGTCGATCTGGATGCGGCAGGCGTTCTCGAACGTGTACATGGCCAGAAAGGCATCGGCCACACTGGGGCCGCAGGTCAGCAGGCCGTGGTTGCGCAGCACCAGAAAGTTGGCCGTGCCCAGGTCTTTTTGCAGGCGCGGGCCTTCGTCGGGGCGGAAGGCCACGCCTTCGTAGTCGTGGTACGCCAGCGAGGCCAGCACGAAGGTGCTTTGCTGGCTGATGGGCAGTACGCCCGCCTGCTGCGCGCTGACGGCGACGCCGGCGCGCGTGTGGGTGTGCAGCACGCAGGCCACGTCGGGCCGCGCCGCGTGCACCGCGCTGTGGATGGTGAAGCCGGCCGGGTTGACGGGGAAGGGCGACTCGTGCAGCTTGTTGCACGCCATGTCGACCTTGACCAGGCTGGAGGCGGTGATTTCGTCAAACAGCAGGCCGTAGGGGTTGATGAGGAACTGCTCTTCGCCGCCCGTGACGCTGGCCGGCAGCTTGGCGCTGATGTGGGTGAACACCAGGTCGCTCATGCCGTAGAGCGCGACGAGGCGGTAGCAGGCCGCCAGGTCGCAGCGCAGTTGCCACTCTTCGGGCGTGACCAGTTCTTTCATCGACGGGATGTGCATGGCGGGTCTGCTTTGTATGGGCGCAGCTTAGCCGGGCGCGGTGAGCGCCTCGAGTCGCGCAAGGTACAGCGTGGCGTGCGCGCCGCGGTCATCGCGCGGACCGCACATCTCAAGCGACGGCCGCAACTGGCGGCACACGGCCGGGCGTTCGGGGCGGCCGAAGATGCGGCAGCGCAGGGCGTCGTCGAGCTGCACGCAGCGCACGCCGGCCGGCTTGCCTTGGGGCATGCCGGGAATCGGCGTGCTGATGGAAGGCGCGATGCAGCAGGCGCCGCAATGGGGGCGGCACGCTGGGTCGGGTGTTGCGATGCTTTGAGGCATAAATTGGCCGTTCGCGCTTGTCCGTCAAGCGCAAGCAGCTACGTTAAAAATAGCAAATGGCAACGAATCCGGTGCCGTGGCTTCGGCTTTTCCTACGCCGCGCGCCGCGCTCGGACGACAGCCGGCGCGCCGCGGCGGCGAGAAGATGAGCCCACTGCTTCCTCGCAACCGGGGCAGGCGACACACAGCAAGGTTGTTTTGCAAAGGAGAGCGTCATGTTGAAGTGGGCCATTATTTTTGCCGTGATCGCGCTGGTCGCGGGTTTCCTGGGCTTTGGTGGCGTGGCGGCCGGTGCTGCCGGTATCGCCAAGATCCTGTTCGTGCTGTTCCTGGTCATCGCCGTGGTGATGCTGGTGCTGGCGTTGATGGGTGGCAAGGCGATAGCCAACCGCTAAGCGGGCCGGTGCGCGGTGTTGATTCCGCGTTGACTTTGCCAAGAAAAAAAGCCGCACGGCCTTGAGGCTGCGCGGCTTTTTCTTTTGCGTTCGCTCGTTCAGGGATACAGACCGCGCAGATCGCGCGCCGTCAGGATGCGCGTGCAGGCCACGATGAAGGTCGCCGTGCGCAGGCTGACATTGTGCTGTTGCGCGGTTTGCCAGACGGCGTCGAAGGCGTCTTTCATGATCTTGATCAGGCGGGCGTTGATCTCGTCCTCGCTCCAGAAGAAGCTGGAAAAATCCTGCACCCACTCGAAGTAGCTCACCGTCACGCCGCCCGCGTTGGCAATCACGTCGGGCACCACCAGCACGCCGCGGTCTTGCAGGATGTCGTCGGCCTCGGGCGTGGTCGGGCCGTTGGCGCCTTCGATCACCATCTTGGCCTTGATCTTGGGGGCGTTGGCCTTGGTGATCTGCCCTTCCAGCGCGGCGGG